>JAAWSV010000017.1 GCA_022801715.1 Oscillospiraceae bacterium | reverse complement strand
CCCAAGAGGTGCTCCGCCGCCACGGGGTCCACGACGTGCGCATTGAGCGGGTCCGGGGGAGCCTGACGGATCACTATGACCCCAAGGCCAACGTGATCCGCCTCTCCGACTCGGTGTACGACAGCCCCTCCATCTCCGCGGTGGGTGTAGCCGCCCACGAGGCGGGACACGCGGTGCAGTACGCGGTGGGGTACGGCCCCATCCAGCTGCGGATGGCCCTGATCCCCATGACACAGATCGGCTCCCAATTGGGAGTGATCCTGCTGATTGCCGGCATCTTTTTGAGCATAGAACCCCTGTTTCTTATTGGCATCCTGCTCTTCTCCCTGACCACGCTGTTCCAGCTGGTGACGCTGCCGGTGGAGTTCAACGCCTCCCACCGGGCGATGGAGACCATCAACGAGGGGGGACTGCTCACCGAGGAGGAGGCCCGCGGGGCCCGGCAGGTCCTCAGTGCCGCGGCGCTGACCTACGTGGCGGCGCTGCTGATGTCCGTGGTGCAGCTTCTGCGGTATGTGATGCTCTTCACCGGACGCAGGGGGGACCGCAGATGACCGGGTCCAGAGAGGCGGCGCTGGAGGTACTCACCACCTGCCGGAAGTCCGACGCCTATGTAGACGCCGCACTGAAATCCACCCTCCGCCGGGCAGGGCTGTCCCCCCGGGATGCGGCTTTGGCCTCTCACATCACCTACGGCGTGGTGCAAAACCGGATGCTGATCGACTACTACTTGGACAAGCTGTGCAAAAACGGAACCGGTGATTTGGAACCGGTGATTTTGGATATACTCAGGATCGGGGCCTGCCAGATTCTGCTGATGGACCGCATCCCCCACAGTGCCGCAGTGAATGAGGCGGTGTCCATGGCCAAGGCCCACCGCCGCCCTCAGGCGGCAGGGATGGTCAACGCCGTACTGCGAAACCTCTCCCGGTCCAAGGACGCCCTGACGCCGCCGCCGGACCTGCCCCGGCGGACCAGCCACCCCCGGTGGCTGGTGGAGCGGCTCACCGCCATTCTGGGCCGGGAGGAGGCGGAGCAATGCCTCATCGCCAACAACGTCCCGGTGCCTATGACCGTGCAGACCAACACCCTCCAGACCACGCCTGAGGCCCTGTGTGAGGAGCTTCGGACCGCCGGTATCACCGTGACGCCCCACCCCTTTTTGGAGGGCTGCTTTTTCTTGGAGGGCGCAGGGGATATTGAGGCCCTGCCCGCCTTTACAGAGGGGCGCTTTCTGGTGCAGGACGCGGCGGCAAGGCTCACCGCCATAGCGGCAGACTGCCGTCCAGGGACCGTGCTCATCGACGTGTGCGCCGCGCCGGGAGGGAAGTCCTTCACCGCGGCCATGGCTATGGAAAACCGGGGGGAGATCGTCGCCTGCGACATTCACCCCCACAAGCTCCAGCTTCTCCGGCGGGGGGCGGAGCGCCTTGGCGTCACCTGTCTCCGTACAGAGCTGGCCGATGGCCGCCAGCGCCGGGAGGCCTTTATCGGGAGCGCCGACACCGTGCTCTGCGACGTGCCCTGCTCGGGGCTGGGAATCATCCGCAAGAAGCCGGACATCCGCTACAAGGACCCCAAAGCTTTGGCCGGCCTGCCGGAGGTCCAGCTGGCCATTCTGCGCAATGCCAAGGAGTATGTGAAGCCCGGCGGTGTGCTGGTCTACTCCACCTGTACCATCCTCCCCGAGGAGAACGGGCAGGTGGTACAGGCCCTCCTCCAAGACGCGCCGGAACTCTCCTTGGAGCCCTTTTCCCTGCCGGGGGTGGGGGCGTGTCCGGGGGAGGTCACCCTCTGGCCCCACCGGCACCAGACCGACGGCTTTTACATCTGTAAACTGAGGAAACAGCTATGATCGACATCAAATCCATGACGGAGGAGGAGATCACCCAGGCCCTCCGCGACTTGGGCGAACCGGCCTTCCGGGGGAAGCAGGTGTTCACTTGGCTCCACCGGGGCGTGTCCTCCTTCGACGAGATGACCAACCTCTCCAAGCCCCTGCGGGAGAAGCTGCGGGAGCGGTATGTGATCCACATCCCCAGGGCCGCCCGCCGGCAGGTGTCCGCCTTGGACGGCACGGTAAAATACCTGTGGGAGCTCCACGACGGCAACTGCATCGAGTCGGTGCTCATGCGGTACCACCACGGAAATACCGTGTGCATTTCCTCCCAGGTCGGGTGCCGGATGGGCTGCGCCTTCTGCGCCTCCACAGTGGGTGGCAAGGTGAGAGACTTGACACCATCCGAGCTGCTGGATCAAGTGATATTCACCCAGGCGGACAGTGGTCTCTCCATCTCCAATATTGTACTGATGGGGATCGGAGAGCCGATGGACAACCTGGATAACGTGCTGCGGTTTTTAGAGCTGGTGAACCACCCGGACGGCCTACATATCGGGATGCGTCACATCTCCCTCTCCACCTGCGGCGTGGTGCCGGGGATTGACCGTTTGGCGGAGCTGGGACTCCAGCTGACGCTGTCGGTATCCCTCCACGCCCCGGACAGCGGGACACGAAGCACCATCATGCCGGTGAACCGGGCCTACGATGTGGAGGAGCTGTTTCGCGCCTGCCGGCGGTACTTTGAGAGGACCGGCCGGCGGATCTCCTTTGAATACGCCATGATCGACGGTGTCAACGACCACGACTGGCAGGCCGACCGGATTGCTGAGCAGGTGCGGGGAATGCCCGCCCATGTGAACCTGATCCCGCTCAACGACGTGCGGGAGAGCTCGCTGAGGCCCAGCCGGCGTCTTTCGGCCTTTCAAAAGCGTTTGGAGCGCCACGGCCTTACCGCTACGGTGCGCCGGAGCCTGGGCGGCGATATAGACGCCTCCTGCGGCCAGCTGCGCAGGAAGGCCATGGAAGAGAGGGAAGGGGGAGATTCGATATGATGAAGGTCTGGGCGCTGACGGACCCCGGTCTGGTGCGCCATCAAAATCAGGACGCCTATGGCGTGGAGACGGTGGACGGACGCACTGTCTCCGTGGTGTGTGACGGCATGGGCGGCCCCAAGAACGGGGATATCGCCAGCAAAATTGCCGTGGAGGCCTTTCTCACCGCTGTCCGTACCCACCTGCGGACAGACATGACCGCGGAGCAGATCCGGGAGATGGCCTCCTATGCGGTGTCCGTGGCCAATATGGACATCCGCGCGGCGGTGGAGGAGCACCCGGCCTACGCCGGCATGGGCACCACCTTGGTCTCCGCCGTCAGCTACGGCGAGGGCGTGGTGGTCTCCAACGTGGGGGACAGCCGGGCCTACCTCATCAACCGGGAGGGCATCCAGCGCATCAGCAAGGACCACTCCTTGGTGGAGACCTTGGTGGAGCGGGGAGAGATTACCGCTGCTGAGGCCCGCGTCCACCCCCAGCGCAACTACATCACCCGGGCCTTAGGCCCGGAGGTAAGCCCCCTGTGCGACGGATTCATCGTGCCGGTGGTACCGGGGGACTTCATCCTGCTGTGTACCGACGGGCTGGTGTCCACTGTTTCCGACCAGGAGATGCAGTACGAGGTACTCTACGGGGACGATTTGGACCACTGTTTAGAGAGGCTTCTGGAGATATCCAAACGCAACGGGGCGGCGGACAATGTCACCGCCGTGCTGCTGCAAAAGCAATAGGGAAGGAGGCGCTGCTATGGAACGATACATAGGGAAAATGCTGGACAACCGCTATGAGATCCTTGAGATCATCGGCAAGGGCGGCATGGCGGTGGTGTTCAAGGCAAAGTGCCACCGACTCAACCGATTAGTGGCCATCAAGGTCCTGAAGCCCGAGCTGGCCGACGACGCGGAGTTCCGCCGCCGCTTCCACGACGAATCCCAGGCGGTGGCCATGCTCTCCCACCCCAACATCGTGTCGGTCTACGATGTGTCCAAGGGCGGGGACCTGGAGTATATCGTCATGGAGCTCATTGACGGCATCACCTTAAAACAGTACATGGAGCGGCGGGGCCAGCTGAACTGGCGGGAGTCGCTGCACTTTATCACCCAGATCATGAAGGGCCTCAGCCACGCCCACAGCCGGGGGATCATCCACCGGGACATCAAGCCCCACAACATCATGGTCCTCCGGGACGGGAGCGTAAAGGTGGCCGACTTCGGCATTGCCTGCCTCTCCAGCAAGCAGACCATGTCCTCCAAGGAGACCATGGGCAGCGTCCACTATATCTCCCCGGAGCAGGCCAAGGGGGAGTGGACCGACGCCCGCTCAGACATCTACTCCGCCGGCGTGGTGCTCTATGAGATGCTCACCAACCGTCTGCCCTTCGAGGGGGACTCCCCGGTGTCCATCGCCATCCAGCATTTCTCCGCCGTCCCCCTGAACCCCCGGGAGATCAAGAGCGACATCCCCGAGGCCTTGGAGCAGATCTGCATGAAGGCTATGGCCCCCCAGGTCAAGCAGCGGTACGCCAGCGCCGAGGAGATGATCCACGACCTGGAGGAGTTCCGCAAGAACCCGGAGATCAACTTTGACTACGACCTCCTCGACCTGCGCAGCAGTGTCACCGACGAGCCCACCCAGCCCATTGACGCGCGGGAGCTCCACAACCTGCGGGAGAAGGAGGACGACTACGACGACAGGGGAGGCGGCGGTGTGTGGAAGAAGCTCCTGATGACCGTGGCCGCCATTGCCCTCAGCGTGGCGCTGATCTACGGGCTCTACCAAGTGATCCTGAACAGCTTCGCCCCGCCGCCGGTGACGGAGTTCGAGGTGCCAAACCTCATCGGCATGACCGTGGAGGCCGCGGAGGCCGACCCGAGGGTGAAGGACATCTTCACCATTGTGGTGGAGGACACCATCAACAACGACGAGTACCCCGCCGGCCAGATCATCCATCAGGACCCGGAGCCGGAGCGGAAGAAGAAGAGCGACTTTGTCATCACAGTCCTTGTGAGCAAGGGCGTCCAGTCCGATAAGATGCCCTCCATCGTCGGGCTGGAGCGGACCAGCGCGGAGATCATCCTGAAAAACCTGCGTCTGGACCTGCAGGTGGTCATAGGGGAGGAGGTTTTCTCCGACGAGTACCCGGCGGGGCAGGTCATCAAGAGCGTCCCCGCCAAGGATGAGATCATCTCCAAGGGGGACACTGTCACCCTCACCATCAGCAAGGGCAAGGACCTCAAACCGGTAACGGTGATCTCCTTCCTCACCATGACCCGCGAGAAGGCGGAGCAGGAGGCCGTCCAAACGCTGGGCCTGAAGGTAAAAATTGTCTCCGCCCCCGGCTCGGAGCCGGCGGGCACCGTCATCGGACAGAACATCGTCGCCGGCACCAGCGTACTCCAAGAGACGGAGATTGAGCTCACTGTCAGCGATGGCAGTTTAGCGGAGGAGCCGCCCATTGAGGACGGGGACTTTGAGGGCGGGGACGTGGATACGCCCTCCACAGACCCGGACGGCGATGACTGAGGGCCGGATTGTCAAGGCCCTTAGCGGCTTCTATTACGTGCAGACGGCGGAGGCCCTGCTCCAGTGCCGGGCCCGGGGAAAGTTTCGTAAGGACGGTCTCTCCCCCTTGGTGGGGGACCGTGTGGAGGTGCGCACCTTAGAGGACGGCAGCGGCATGGTGTGGGAGATTACCCCCCGTCGAAACGCCTTTGTCCGCCCCGCGGTGGCCAATATCGACCAGCTGGTGATCATCGCCTCAGAGGCGGTGCCGGAGACCTCCCCCTTCCTCATCGACCGCATGGCCGCTATCGCTGAGCTGAAGCAGTGCGGCGTACTGCTGGTGATCAACAAGTGCGATCTGACCCCGCCGACGGTCCTGCCCCCCATCTACCGCGCCGCCGGTATCCCCATCTGCTGTGTCAGCGCGGAGACCGGCGCGGGAATGGAGGAGCTGTCGGGTCTGATCTCTGGCAAGCTGTCTGCCTTTACAGGAAACTCCGGCGTAGGGAAATCCAGCATTTTGAACCGCTTGGACCCCCGCTTCGCCCTCTCCACCGGGGAGATCAGCGAGAAGCTGGGCCGGGGGCGGCACACCACCCGCCATGTGGAGCTGTTCACGCTTCAGAGCGGCGCGGAGGTGGTGGATACACCGGGCTTCTCCACCTTTGAGGAGGAGGAGCTGAATCTGCAACTGAAGGAGGCCCTGCCGGAGACCTTCCGGGAGTTTGCCCCCTACTTGGACGCCTGCCGCTACGTGGGGTGCAGCCACACCCGTGAGAAGGGCTGTGCCGTTCTGGCGGCAGTCCGTGCGGGAGCGATCCACCCCAGCCGCCACGAGAGCTACCTCCGCCTCCACCGGGAGCTGAAGGACCTGCGGGAGTGGAACCAGAGACGAACATGACAAAATACCCGAGGCGTGTGCGTCTCGGGTATTTTGTTATCCCTGAGTACCGCCCCCTTCAGCAGAAGAGCGCGCCGCATCTGTTCCCCGCAGCGCGGCATTTTCCACGCATCTGGTAACACCGCCCCGCCAGTTGTATATACTGGTAGTGAATCCACTGAAAGGGGGCGGACTTATGCGAAACGGCTGTCAGATGGTGGGCCTGTGCGCGCTGGCACTGGGTCTTGGTATCCTGATCACGGCAATTTTTCCGGTAGGGTTCCTCCTCTTTCTCATTTCATTCCTGCTCATCGGTTGCGGATGGGCCTGTATGAGACGAAGGTAAGGAGTGTATTGGTATGAAAGTTGTCATTGTCAAACCGCCAAAGTTTGTGGGCACAATCCTGCGCAAGCTCTTCAAAATCCAGTCATAAAGCTTCTCCTTCCGGCATAGAGTTGCGGTAGAACTCAGGAATCTGTATACACCGCCTCAGAAACCGCTTCGTCTGTGCATACAGGTTTTCCAATCATGCCAAGGGGAGGATACCATGGAACTGCGTTTGAAAAAAGAGGACTTTGAATACTACGAGGCCGTGTCCGAGACGCCCTTCTCCTTTGAGACCACCCAGGAGGCCATCGTCCCGGACTACTGCGCCGATGTAGCCCGCATCGTGGACACCACCGGCTGTGTGCTGATCCACAACAAGGAGCTGACCCCAGACGGCCGCATCGAGGTCAACGGTGTCATCAAGGCCACGGTACTCTTCGTGCCGGAGGCCGGCCACGAGGTCTGCGCCCTGCACCTGTCCGTGCCCTTCCACAACTACTGTGACGGCCGGGACCTGAGCGAGTGCAGCCGCTACAGCGTCCGCGGGGGCCTCCGGAGCATCGACTCCCGGCTCCTCAATCCCCGGAAGCTGCTGACCCGGGCGGAGATCACATTGGAGGTATGCGCCTACCGGCCCAAGACAGTGGCCCTGTGTACCGCCGCCGAGGAGGGGGAGGAGGGCCTCCAGGTCTTGGAGGACAGCGCGGAGACCACCGTGATCACCGACGTGATGGAGCGGGAATTCACCTACATAGAGGAGCTGACCCTCTCCGCCAGCCGTCGGGGCATCCAAGAGATTTTAGACGCCCGCACCGCCGTCTACCCCTCGGAGTCCAAGATTGTGGGGAACAAGCTGGTGCTCAAGGGCATCGTCCGGGGGGAGATCCTCTTCAAGGACGAGGCTGGTGAGCTATGTAGCCTCTCACAGGAGTACCTGTTCTCCCAGATTGTGGAGACCACCGCCTCAGAGGACAGCGGCTTTGCCAAGGCCGTGTACGATCTTACCGGCTACGAGTACCAGATCGGCTCGGAGAACAGCAGCGACGACACCCACACCGTCACCATGTCCCTGCACATCCGCACCTACATAGAGGTGATGGAGACCAAGCAGCTCCAGTTTCTAAGTGACATGTACAGCACCCGCAAGGAGCTGACCCTGGAGCGGGACACCCTGTCGCTGACAGAGAATGTCCGCTCCTTCACCCGCAAGCAGTCCATGCGGGAGGTGCTGGAGACGGCGGTGGCGGTGAAGCAGGTGGTGTACACCGTGGTCAACTGCGGCGCCTGCACCTGCCAGAGCGGGGAGAACGGCACCATGGCCGAGGCTTCGGTGACGGTGAAATGCCTGTACCTGGACGAGAACGACACCCTCCTCCTGGCGGAGCGTGAGCTGAACATCAAGGGAGAGACCGAGGTAGGGGAGGAGGAGAACCCCAAAATCCGCCTCCAGTGCCCCGGCGAGCTGACAGCGGCCCCCTCCCCGGAGGGCATCGAAGTCCGCTTCCCGCTGGAGTTTTGGATCACCACCGGCAGCCAGACCCAGAAACCCTGTGTGGCCTCTGGCTCGGTGGAGGACCTGCCCGCCGGGGGAGAGCGGTCGGCCTCTCTGGTCCTGCGGAAGTTCGACAAGGGCACCAAGCTGTGGGACATCGCCAAGATGTACCGCACCACCGGCGCGGACATCTTAGCCGCCAACCAGCTCACCAGCGAGGGAGAGATCTCCTCCGACAAGCTGCTTCTGATCCCCCGGCACAAATAAGAAGCTGTACCAATAGCCTCAGCATACATACTTCACCTACTGGTGCAGCTTATAGAGGGCTGGCCGTGGGAGCAATCCCGCGTGAAAAGGGCGCGCGATACAGATGTATCGCGCGCCCTTTTCCTGCTCCTCCGCCGCCTGTCGGGCAGCGGTCCGATACCGCTGAAGCGTGGTGTCTATACAGGTTCCGCCAGCGCAAGGGAAGCCCCCTTCCGCTCCGATATCACCTCATCCACCTTGGCTTTGTGGGCCACATCGGTGAGATACCTGATCACATCACTTCTGGTGACAATGCCGCAGAACAGATTCCGATCATCCACCACAGGAACAAAATTCTGCTTCTGAATCTGGTCCATCACCTTATCAATGGAGGCCACAATGGTCAGCGGAGGGCAGAAGTCATGGCGCATGATGTCCGCGATCCGATAGTGCTCGTGCTCCCGGAGGTCCGTGGTGCCGGTCTGTATCAAATGGCGCAGAAAATCCCCCTCACCGATGCAGCCATAGAACTCCCCGCTCTCCTTCAGCACAGGAATGGCGGTGTAGCCGTGGCGGATGAACCTCTCCAGCCCCTGACGGACGGTCTGGTTCTCCTTTAAGTAGACAGTGTTGACCTTCGGAATCAAAAACTTTGCAATATTCATAGGCAGTACCCTCTTGCTCTCCTATTGATTGGAGAAGTTCGTCAGAAATTGCTTGGTCCGCTCCTCCCTGGGGTGGTTGATCACCTCCAAGGCGGGACCCTCCTCAATAATGTACCCCTCGTCCATGAAGATGATCCGATCCGCTACATCCCGGGCGAAGGCCATCTCATGTGTGACGATGATCATAGTGGTATTCTGCTCTGCCAGAGACCGGATCACCCGCAGCACCTCCCCCGTGAGCTCCGGGTCCAGGGCGGAGGTTGGCTCATCAAAGCACAGGATATCCGGGCGCAGTGCCAAGGCTCTGGCGATGGCCACCCGCTGCTGCTGTCCGCCGGAGAGCTGGTGGGGGAAGTTGTCCATCCGATCCCGGAGCCCCACCTGCGTCAAAAGGTCCTCCGCCCGGGCGCGGATCTCCTGTAGGATGGCCTTCTTGTTGGCCTTGAATCCCTCCTGCTCCTGGGCCAGCAGCTCCCCGGCCAGCATCACATTCCTCAGGGCGGTGTACTGGGGGAAGAGGTTAAAGTTCTGGAACACCAAGCCAAAGTGGAGCCGTTTCCGGCGGATCTCACTCTCCCTCTGGGTGGTGAGATCCGTGGCGTCAAAGATTACCTGACCATCCACGACAATCTGCCCGCCGTCCGGCCGCTCCAAGAGGTTCAGACACCGGAGCAGCGTGGTCTTGCCGCTGCCGGAGGAGCCGATGATGGCGATAGCCTGCCCCTTCTCCAAGGAGAAGCTGATGTCATTGAGCACCTGGGTATTGCCGAAGTGCTTCTCAATATTGCGTACTTCCAGCACAGACATACCGTCACCCCCTCAGCGGAAATAGGAGAGCTTCTTCTCCACCCAGCTAAAGAGCAGGGTAAGAAAGCCGTTGAACAGCAGGTAGTAGACGCCGGTGAAGAAGATCGGCCAGAGCAGCCCCGCATAGCCGTGAGACCCCTTGAGGAAGGAGTAGCCCGCCCAGATGACCTCCTGCAGGGAGATAATCCGGGCCAAGGAGGTGTCCTTCACCAAGGTGATGATCTCATTGGACATGGGGGGCACAATGCGCTTGATCATCTGGAGCAGGGTGACGCGGAAGAAGATCTGCCCCTTGGTCATGCCCAACACCAGTCCCGCCTCCTGCTGTCCCACCGGGACACCCTGGATGCCGCCCCGGTAGATCTCGGAGAAATAGCAGGCGTAGTTGATGATGAAGGCGATAGCCGAGGCCATAAACCGGCCGGACTCGCCGCCGGGCCAAGGACTGCCGCTCTCCAGCACGTAGCCGGGGATGTAAAAGAGGATCAGCAGCTGGAGCATCAGCGGCGTGCCCCGGATGATCCACACAAAGGTGCGGGTCAACCAGCGCAGGGGCGCAAAGCGGCTCATAGACCCGAAGGACACCACCAGCCCCAGCGGCAGCGCGCCGATCAGCGTCACAAGGAACAGCTTCAAAGTCTGCAGGAACCCCTCGTTGAGAGCGCCCACTACTGTCATGAACATAAGTATACCACCTTATTCTGTGTTTGTATAGAGGATTTTGTTAAATCAGTCACAAAATGTTGTGCCCATGAAACCAGTCAAAAGCAGAGGGCACAATCGTCCTCTGCTTTTGATGAAGTTTTCGTCCCCGGCCTTACTGCGGAATCAGACTGTCGGCAATGCCGTACTGATCGGCGATGCTCTCCATGGTGCCGTCCTCATAGGAGGCCTTGAAGAACTCGTTCAGCGCCTCAGCCAGATCGGAGCCTTTCCGGAACCCCACGCCGTAGTTCTCCTCGTTGAGCGCCACCGTGTGGGTCAGGTTGGCGTAGCTGGTGCCTTCACCAGTCATGGCCACAGCCATCAGATAGTCGATGACGGCGGCGTCGGCGGTACCGGACTGAACCTCCAGCAGGGCAGTGGCCTGATCCTGCACAGGCGTGCACTCGTTGCCCAGGGCCTCCACCTCGGCCTGACCGGCGGAACCGTTCTCCGCGGCGAACACCAGCCCCGCCAAGCTCTCCTTGGTCTGATACTGTTCCGCCTTGTCGGCGGGCACAATCACCACCTGGGCGTTGTTGAAGTAGGGGTTGGAGCACTCCATGGAGCTGATTACCTCATCGGTCAAGGTCATACCGTTCCAAACCACATCCACCGTCTTGCCCTCCAGCTCCATCACCTTGTTGTCCCAGTCGGCAATGATCTGGAACTGGGGGGTGACACCCAAGCTCTCGGCAAAGGCCCGGGCCATGTCGGCGTCAAAGCCGACCCACTGGCCGCTGGCATCCTGATAATCCATGGGTTCAAACTCCGTGATCCCAATAATCAGCGTCCCCTTCTCCTTGACGTACTCGCCGTCGCTCTTGTTCTCGTCCTTCTTCTGACAGGCAGTCAGGGCCAGCAGCAGCGCCAGCGCCAGCAGCAGGGCTATGGTTCTCTTCATTCTTTTCATCTGGGCTCCTCCAAATCACCGTTGGCACCGCCAACATTTTATTGCTCTACCACTCTACCACACTAAAGCGGCGGTGTAAACCCACAAAGCCCATAAACCTCCGAGAAGGGAAGCTTGTCGATTTGTGAAAACTGCACAGAGGGAGGGATAAAATTAGGCGTTAGGAGTTTCGGTGTCCGGCGAAGCTGGACAATTTGAAATTCTTGATGGTTCCCAAAAAGCTCCAAGCTGTTCTTTAATATGATCTCCGCTCTTCACTTTTAACTCTCCGTTCTATTTGTGGACACCCCCTCATAAACTCCCAGTGAAAGACTACGGAAAAGAGGGCGGAGGCTATGACAAATACCAGTATCTATCAGGACATCGCCATGCGCACGGAGGGCAGTCTCTTCTTGGGGATCTTGGGGCCTGTCCGCACGGGGAAGTCCACCTTCATCAAGCGCTTTATGGAGACACAGGTGATCCCCAACATCGAGAACGTGTACCGGCGGGAGCGGGCCATTGACGAGCTGCCCCAGTCCGGCAGCGGCAAGACCATCATGACCGCCGAGCCCAAGTTCGTCCCCGAGGAGGCGGTGGAGGTCACCCTGGAGGACGGCGCCGCCTTCTCGGTCCGGCTGATCGACAGCGTGGGCTACATGGTCAAGGGCGCCATGGGCCAGTTTGAGGACGGCCAGCCCCGGATGGTCACCACCCCTTGGTTCGAGCAGGAGATCCCCATGGCCGAGGCGGCGGAGATCGGCACCCGGAAGGTGATCACCGAGCACTCCACCATCGGCATCGTCATTACCACCGACGGCAGCATCACCGACATCGACCGGGAGGACTACGTGGAGCCGGAGGAGCGGGTGATCAGCGAACTGAAGGAGTTAGGGAAGCCCTTCATTGTGCTGCTGAACTCCGCCGATCCCCGGTCCCAGCGGGCCATGGCTATCAGCGAGGAGATCTCCCAGCGCCACGGTGTGGCCTGTATGCCCATCAACTGCCTGACGCTGAATGAACAGGACATCAAGGACATCCTCAAGGCGGTGCTCTTCGAGTTCCCCCTGTGTGAGATGGACTTCTTCCTGCCCCCATGGGTGGACGCCCTGGACATGGACCACCCCATCAAAAACAGCATCTACAGTCACATCCGCGAGGCCGCCGGAGACCTTTCCCACGTGCGGGAGGTCCGCGAGGCCCTGACCGTTATCGACGAGGCGGAGGAGATCAGCGCCTCCCGCATCGCCGGCATCGACCTGGGCAAGGGCGTGGCCCGGGTGGAGCTGGACCTGCCCCGGGAGCTGTTCTACGAGACCCTCAGCAGCCAGTCCGGCTTCACCATCGCCGACGACGGGGACCTTCTCAGCCTGCTCCGCTCCCTGGCGGAGGTGAAACGGTCCTACGACAAGGTCTCCGACGCCCTTCAGAGCGTCCACGAGACCGGCTACGGCATCGTCATGCCCAGCATGGAGGAGCTTATCCTGGAGGAGCCGGAGATCATGCGGCAGGGGGGACGCTACGGCGTGCGCCTGAAGGCCAACGCCCCCTCCATCCACATGTTCAAGGTGGATATAGAGTCCACCGTGTCCCCCATCGTAGGCAACGAGAAACAGAGCGAGGACATGGTCAACTACCTGATGGAGAAGTTCGAGGGGGACACGGCCAAAATCTGGGAGTCCAACATCTTCGGCCGCAGCTTCCACGAACTGGTCAACGAGGACCTGCAGGCCAAGCTCCAGCGTATGCCCGAGGACGCCCGGCGAAAGTTCCAGGAGACCCTTCAGCGCATTGTCAACGAGGGCAGCGGCGGGCTGATCTGCATCATACTATAGCGCGTACCGCGCACATCCGGTGCGGCGGAGACAGGAAAACCTGTCTCCGCCGTATTTTTTTGTTGCAGCCGCACAACGGCCCCCATAGGGGATGGGTGAAAAACAGTTGACTTATACAACATGGTGTGGTTTAATAGAGAAAATAAGCCAAAAGCGGCGACCCATGAAAGCCTGCCACTTTTTGATGCACCAAGGAGTGTCTGCATGCTGTACCAATACCCTCCCACCCATCTGCAAATCCCCTTTGCCGCGGACCTGTCCCTGCCGCCGCTGATTCCCATGCGCCAGACCTTTTCCAGAGATGGTCTGCCTTGTCCCGAGGAGGCGGTGCGCAGTCAGCTGTCTGATCTTCTGTCCCATCGCCGCTTGGACGGACAGCGCATCGCCATCACGGTGGGCAGCCGGGGCATCCCCCGGCTCCAAAAGCTCGTCCGCGCCATGGGGGAGGTACTGCGGGGCAGGGGAGCGGAGCCCTTTGTGGTTCCCTGCATGGGCAGCCACGGCGGGGCCTCGGCGGAGGGACAGGCGGAGGTCTTGGCGGGCTTTGGTGTTACGGAGGAGGCTGTGAACATGCCGGTGCGCTCCTCCATGGACACCGTGGCCTACGCGCAGATCGGAGATCTGACGCTGTACTGTGACCGTCTGGCCGCCCAAGCCGACGGTATTGTGGTGTGCAACAAGGTCCGTCCCCACACCATGTTCCACGGCGCCTATGAGAGCGGCCTTGCCAAGATGATGGCAGTCGGCTTGGGGAAGCATCAGGGAGCCGCCGCTTTCCATGCCTTGGGGTTCCGGCGGTTCCCGGAATTTCTGCCCCAGGCGGAGGCGCGGTTTCTCGCCCGATTTCCCGTTC
Organism: Oscillospiraceae bacterium; assembly: GCA_022801715.1. Taxonomy (GTDB): domain Bacteria; phylum Bacillota; class Clostridia; order Oscillospirales; family Oscillospiraceae; genus CAJFPI01. Next base: position 38,744 of record JAAWSV010000017.1, on the reverse strand, counting down.
TGTGCGGTGTGGCCGTGCTGCAAAATGAGTGGGATGAGATTTTTCATGTGGAGGCGCTGCCCCCGGAGACCATGGCCCAGCGGGAGCCGGAGCTCCTTCAGATGGCCCGGGCGCGGATGGCCCGTTTCCCCCTGCCGGAGGTGGACCTGCTGATTTTGGACCAGGTGGGGAAGAATATCAGTGGCTCCGGCTTTGACCCCAACATCTTTGCCCGCTCAGGGGATCCTCTTCACCAGGACCACGCCGCCACGCGCTTCCAGCGGCTCTATGTGCGCACCTTATCCAAGGAGAGCGGCCATATGGGCACCGGAGCCTTCTTCTCCGACTTTTTGAGCCGGCAGACAGTGAGCGACGTGGACTGGTCCGCCACTTGGACCAACTGCGTCACCTGCGGCCTCTCCGCCGCCCGTGGGATTCCCATCTACCTGAATTCCGACCGGGAGGCCCTCCAAGCCGCGCTGCAGACCCTGTCGCCGCGGAGGCCGGAGGAGCTGCGGATTTTGTGGGCCAAGAACTCCTTGGAGCTGTCCTGTTTCCACGTGTCCCGCCCACTGTACGAGGCGTTGCGGGGGATGGCGGGCATTGAACCGGCAGGGGAGTTTCAGCTTCCCCGGTTCGATGGGGAGGGCGGCCTGTGCTCCGTGTATGAGCGGGACCCCGAACAGAGCGGAGTAGAGTGAGCACCGCCCATCTAAAACATGCAGATGGACAGGAAAAGAGAGCAGAGGTGGGATTCTATGACAAGCGGACTGAAAAAAATCAAAAAATCCACGATGGCGGAGCTGATCATTGACCAGATCCTCCAGATGATAGAGGACGGGACCTTCGTCCCCGGACAGAAGCTGCCCTCGGAGAAGAACTTGGCGGAGATCCTCTGTGTCAGCCGCCCCACCCTGCGGGAGGCCATGCGCTCACTGATGAGCATGGGCCTGATCGAGATCCGCTGCGGAGACGGGACCTACCTCAACGATTCGGTAAAGCTGCTCTCCGAGCACTTCAAAAATACCCACCTCTTCAACCGCTTCTCCATCAACGAGCTCATCGACACCCGGCTGCTGCTGGAGACCCAGATGGCCTATCTGGCCGCCCAGAACGCCACGGAGGAGGACCTGAAGGACCTGGAGGCCGCCTATGATAAGATCGAGGAGAGCCTGACATACTCCCTTCACGACTTTCACAGCGTGGATCTCTCCTTTCACATGGCCGTGGCCAGCTGCTCCAAGAACCGTTTTATGAAGGAGATGCTCAGCGCGGTGGAGGACCTTCTGGTGCTGCTCAATGTGTCCGCTCCCGTGAGCCACGAGACCCGTCTCCAGTCCATCGCCTCCAGCCGGAAGCTCGTGGACGCTATCCGGGCCGGGAACGGAGAGCTGGCCCGGGAGATCATGTACCAGCATATCGCCGACACCGGCGACAACCTCCGCCGCCAGCACAACTGTGAGGTCCAGCGAAGCGAAGAGCCGCGCGGCTGAGAGGAAAAACACAGACTAAAAAACAGGTGCCGCGCAGCAAAGCTGCGCGGCACCTGTCATTTTTCTGCCAATTTTACTTCGCAAGCACCTTTTTCAGCTTGGCAAAGCGGGGGAGGCCGTTGACCTTGACCATCTCCGTCTCCCCTTGGATCAGGGGCAGGCAGTAGTCGATGAAGGCCTGCTCCACACCGTTGTGCTGGGCGTTGATCCACTCCAGAGGCACCTTCTTCTCCGTATTGGCCACGTCCTTCAGATCAATCAGCTTGGTCTTGCAGACATACTTGCCGCCCTCGCGGGTGCAGGCAAACCCCACCATCTTGTCGGTGAGACCCGCCACAGCGTTCTCCACAGCGGCCCGGCCGGCCAGAATGGACTCCTCATAGTCGGTGCGGGAGGCCAGATGGGCGCCGCAGCGCTGGAGCAGGCTCAGCTCAATACCCCGGACCTTGGCGCCGGTCTCCTTCTTCACCACATCGGCCAGCGTGGAGGCCAGACCGCCCAGCTGGGCATGTCCGAAGCCGTCGGTAGCGGAGGTCTGGGCCTCGGAGACGAAGGAGCCGTCGGCGTAGTGGATGCCCTCGGAGACGGCCACCATGCAGCAGCCCTTCTCGTTGTAGACACGCTTCACGTCGGCAATGAACTGCTCCATGCTGAAGTCGGTCTCCGGCAGGTAGATGAGGTCCGGACCGGTGCCGTCGATGTTGGCCAGAGCGGAGGCGGCGGTGAGCCAGCCGGCATGACGGCCCATGATCTCCATAATCACGATCATGCCCGTGTCATAGACCTGCGCGTCCCGATAGACCTCCATGCAGGAGGTGGCAATATACTTGGCCGCGCTGGCAAAGCCCGGGCAGTGGTCGGTGCCGAAGAGGTCGTTGTCAATGGTCTTGGGCACGCCCATGACCCGGCACTCATAGCCCACCCGCATCATATACTTGGAAATCTTGTTGCAGGTGTCCATGGAGTCGTTGCCCCCGTTATAGAAGAAGTAACGCACGTCGTACTTCTTAAAGATCTCTAAAATGCGCTTGTAGTCGGTGTCGTCCTCATCTGGGTCGGCGATCTTGTACCGGCAGGAGCCCAGTGCGGAGGAGGGGGTAAACTTGAGCAGGGCCAGCTCCTCGGCCTCCTCCTGACTCATATCAAAGAGGCGGTCATTCAGCACGCCCTTGATGCCGTGCTCCGCACCATAGACGTGGGTGATCATGGGATTGTCCAGCGCCGTGCGAATCACGCCGTAGGCGCTGGCGTTGATCGCCGATGTGGGACCGCCGGACTGACCAATGATGCAGGCGCCTTTTAATGTGTTGCTCATGTTGATTGCCTCCAAATCCAAAATATCCTTTGCATACTGTTGCATACGGTGTCATCGCGGAAAACAGGAATATTATAACAAAGACTTCCATCCTTGTAAACGGGAAGAATCACCGACCTTGTCTCAATTTTCTCCCTTTTACATGGTAAAAATGAAACAATCAGGGGCCTTTCGCGGGATACAGACACACAGTGGTCCTAACAGCTGCACGCAATCAAACCACCTGCGCCGCCGGCCTTTTTCAGATGAATCCTACAAAAGCGGGGCCTGTCCTTACCGAGTTTTGTCCTGCTTGCCTGTTGCAATCCGCCAGAAATGTGGTAAAATATAAGGGACATTTATTATAAGGAGGTTATTCCCATGCCCCTTGTTACTTCTGCCGACATGTTCAAGAAGGCCTATAACGGCGGTTACGCCATCGGCGCCTTCAACGTCAACAACATGGAGATCATCCAGGGCATCACCGAGGCCTGCCGCGAGGAGAAGGCCCCTGTGATCCTCCAGGTCTCCAAGGGCGCCCGCGCCTACGCCAACCGCACCTACCTGGTGAAGCTGGTGGAGGCCGCCGTTATCGAGTGCCCCGAGATCCCCATCGTGCTCCATCTGGACCACGGCGACAGCTTCGAGACCTGCAAGTCCTGCATTGACGACGGCTTCACCTCCGTCATGATCGACCTGTCCTCCAAGTCCTTTGCCGAGAATATCGAGGGCACCAAGAAGGTGGTGGAGTACGCCCATGACCACGGCGTGGTTGTCGAGGCTGAGCTGGGCGCTCTGGCCGGCGTGGAGGACGACGTGAACGTCTCCGCCGAGGCCTCCCACTACACCCGCCCCGAGGAGGTGGAGGAGTTCGTCTCCAAGACCGGCTGCGACTCCTTGGCCATCGCCATCGGCACCAGCCACGGCGCCTATAAGTTCACCGCTGCCCAGTGCACCCGCAACGAGAAGGGTGAGCTGGTCCCGCCCCCCCTGCGCTTCGACATTCTGGAGGAGGTCGTCAAGCGCCTGCCCGGCTTCCCCATCGTGCTCCACGGCTCCTCCAGCGTGCCCCAGGACTACGTGAAGATGATCAACGCCAACGGCGGCAAGATGCCCGACGCCGTGGGTATTCCCGAGGAGCAGCTGCGCAAGGCCGCCGAGAGCGCCGTATGCAAGATCAACATCGACTCCGATCTGCGCCTGGCCCTCACCGGCACCGTCCGCCAGTATTTCAGCGAGCATCCCGACCATTTTGATCCCCGTCAGTACCTCAAGCCCGCCCGCGCCAATATCAAGGAGCTGGTCCGCCACAAGCTGATCAACGTTCTGGGCTGCAACGGCAAGGCCTGAGCCTCTTTCTAACGAATCAAAACCGTTCATAGGGAGCCGTCCCCACGAGGGGCGGCTCCTTTTTGCCTACCTGCCAGTATAGACAGAATCCTGCCCTTTCACACCGTGCCGCCAATCAAAATGCAGTTGACGCCCCGCCCGCCACAGGTGTAAAATTACCCATAGAACAAGGAGAAACGCCGCATCGGAGGGCGCTGACGGCCCACACGGAGCAGGGGAGAGGCTGAACACCTTTTCGGTCTGTTTCCTCCCGGCGCAAGCAGACCAGTTCTGCCATCTCCGCTAATCATCAGACCGGGATTCCGTGTGTTCTGATCATTGAAGGCGGCGCCCATCTGTAGTATACTGTAGTCAATATCACGCAGCCGAAATCTTACAAAATACTCGGCAGAAATACAGAAAAAAAGGCAAAGAGAGGACACAACTATGAGCTACAGCATGAAATTATTCCAAGACGAGCTGGCCCGCTGCATCCAGCGGCTGCACAGCGAGGGCTGGCTCCCCAACGAGAGCATGGGGGAGGCCAGCGTCCGGGACAGCGGAACCGGAAATGTGACCATCTCCATCAAGCCCGGTACCATCGGTGTCACCGATCCCGCCGCCTACTTGGGCAGCGACATGCCCGTGGTGGACAGCGACGGGAACTACATCACCCACCATGCCCCCTGCCATGAAAATCTGCCGCTGCACTTGGCCATCTACAAGGCCCGCAGCGATGTCAGCGCCATCATCCATGTCTACCCCCTGTGGACCACCATGTTCACCAACCGGAAGCAGGGCCTGCCCTTTGTTCTGGCTGAACAGGCGGAGGCCAGCTGCAACGTGGGCTGCGTCCAGAGCGACCCCGCCGCCACCGAGGCCTACTACCGCGAGGTGGTGGAGACCTTGGCCGACCAGAAATGCGTCATGCTCTACAACGGCGGCATCATCTGCGTGGGGGACAACATCGACAACGTGATCAACTACGTGGCCTGGATGGAGTCCGTGGCGGAGAAGATCGCCTTGGCGGAGCTGATCGGAGAGGTGGAGACCATCACTGACCAGCCGCTGAATTTGGTCACCGCCAACTACGAGTACACCGTGGACACCGACTACAACACCTACCAGAACTACAACGAGATCCTCTTCAAGGAGGAGGTGGCCCGGGGCACCCGGATGCTGAACATCAAGGGCTACTCTCCCTCCGGCGAGTCCGGCGACGTGGCGGTGCGGGATTTGCAGACGGGCCTGTGCTACATCTCCGGCAGCCCCGCTTGGTGCTTCCAGAAGAACCTGCGGGACGCCCGTGGCTGGGAGCGGTTCATCTGCGACAAGGATGACCACATCTTCACCCCCTACAGCGAGCCCACCTGCGAGTGGGTCATGCACACCGCCATCTTCCGCAAGCGCCCGGACGTAGGCGCCATTGTCCAGACCCATGGCCGCTGGGCCACGGTGTTTGCCATCTTGGAGATGGACGTGCCCTTGGATCTGATCGGCGAGGGCCTTACCGGCGTGATCCCCTGCACCCCCTACCGCAGCGCCGGCACCAACGACCTGGGCGAGGTCATCGCCGACGGCCTCAAGGATAGCGACTACGTGCTCATGGGCCACCACGGCGCGGTAATCGTGGGCAAGACCATGGACGAGGCCATGGCCAAGACCGCTTGGATGGAGAAGGCCTGCGAGAAGGCGTTCTATGCCATCCTCTGCGCCGGCGGCGCCAAGGCCTCCTTGGCTAAGGCCCGGGAGACCTTGGGAAAAGTAAAGTAGAAAGGGAAATCCCTTTACAGAAAACCACATACCAGCCCGGGGCCCATAGGGCCCCGGCAGCTGTGTATACTGTCACCAAATGACTGAGGAGGAAACTGTTATGGCTTTAGACCTGATTGTAATGTTGACTTGGCACGACGTCACCGTACCCGACGCCAAGGAGGTCTTTCTCGCCTGTAAGGACGCCCCCGCCAAGCACTGGGGCTTCAAGCTGGAGGGCACCACCCCAGAGAGCATGGCCGAGTTGATCCGCTGCATGAAGGAGAACGGTAAGACCGTCTACATCGAGGTTTTAGATATGAAGGAGGAGGTCTGCTTGGACGCGGCCAAGCGCTGCGCCGCCGCCGGCGTGGACCATCTCCTGGGCACCGTCTACTACGAGAGCGTGGCAAAGGTCTGCGCGGAGGCGGGAATGAAGTATTCTCCCTTTACAGCACTGGCCCCGGACAGCCGTCTGCGGGGGGACATCCCCTCGGTGGTGGAGAAGGCCAAGGCCGACACCGCCCGGAACACCTCCGGCATCACCATCTCCGCCTTCCGCTACGTGGACGGCGACCCGGTGGAGCTGCTGAAGGCGCTGGACGGCGCCATGGAGAAGCCCTACCGCATCGCCGGCAGCGTCAACAGCTTCGAGCGCATCGACTTCCTCAAGACCCTGCAAAACCTCACCGCCTTCACCATCGGCGGCGCCTTCTTTGAGGGACAGTTCGGCGGCACCTTCGCCCAGCAGATCACCAAGGTCTGTGACTACCTGCGGCAGTGAGGGGCGCGCCGGAATGGGCAGAACATACTACTTGGGCGCGGACATCGGCACCACCGCCATCAAAGCCGCCCTTTTTGACGACAGCGGTCGCAAGATCCTCCACCACGCCGAGGAGTACGACCTCATCAAGCCCTCCGCCCAGCGGGTAGAACAGCGGCCGGAGGTGTACTGGGAAACCTTCAAAACCTGCGTCCGCCGTGTAATGGAGGGCTCCGGCGTGGAGAAGAGAGAGGTCCGGGCCTTCGCCATGGACTCCTCCGCCGAGACCATCGTCTTTTTGGACGAGCACAGGAAGCCCTTGGACAACTTCTACGTCTGGATGGACAGCCGCGCGGAGGAGGAGGCGGTGGAGATCAACCGCCGTTTCTCCCCGGAGGAGATCGTCCGCGCCACCGGCCAGACCCCCATCGACCCGGTGTACCCCGCGACCAAGATCCTCTGGTTCAAAAAGCACAAGCGGGCGCTGTTCGACCGCATCCGCATGATGTGCATGTGCGACGACTACCTCCTCTACCACCTGAGCGGCCGCTTTGTCAGCCACGGTTCCAGCTGGTGTACCTCCTACCTGTGGGACATCGTGAAAAAGGACTGGTGGCCGGAGATGCTGGCCTATTTGGGCCTCACAGCGGACCAGCTGCCGGCCATACAGGAGTGTGGTACCCCGGTGGGGACGATCCTGCCGGAGGTGGCCGACGAGCTGGGCCTGCCCCAGGACCTGCTGCTGGTGGTGGGGGGACAGGACCAGTGCGCCGGGGCCATCGGCGTGGGAAACGTGTCCCCGGGCATCTTCTCCGAGTCCACCGGCGGTGCACTGATGGTCTGCACCACCGCCGCGGCCCCGGTGTTCGACCCCCAGGGCTGCGTCCCCTGTAACTACGGTATCATCCCCGACTCCTACATGATCCAGGCCGGCGCCAAGGGCGGCATCCTGCTGCGCTGGCTCCGGGACACCCTCTGCCAAGAGGAGCTGGCCTTGGAGGCGGCAGGGAAGGGCAGCGCCTACGACCTGATGGACGCCTTGGCGGCGGCCACCCCCGCCGGGGCGGAGGGCCTGTTTCTCATGCCCTTCTTCGGCGGCGCGGGGAGCCCCCACCCGGATATCTACGGTCGGGGTACCCTGTACGGACTGAACTTAGGCCACACCAAGGGCCACATCATCCGGGCCTTCATGGAAGCCTTGGCCTGCAACATCACCAAGATGGTGGAATATGTGGAGACCCTCACCGGCGTGGAGGTCAAGCAGGTCCGCTCCTTGGGCGGCGGCTCTTTAAGCCCCCTGTGGTGCCAGATCAAGGCGGACGTGCTGGGCCGGCAGGTGGTCACCATGGAGAACACGCAGGATGCCGCCTGCTTAGGCGCGGCCATTCTGGCCGGCTGCGGCGCCGGCACATGGAGCTCCATCGCGGAGACCGCCCAGCGGTTCTCTAAGATCCACCGGGTCTACCAGCCGAACCCGGCCAACCGGCAGGTCTATGACCAGCTCCTGAAGAAGTACGATCTCTTTATTGAGGCCACCAGGGGATACACCGAGGCGCTGTCAAAGCTCTGATGATCCTCCCGCCGCCGGCATCTTATCTTATAAAAGGACAGGGAACCCTATGGCTCCCTGTCCTTTTCCTATGGCTGTAAGTGTGTATAATTGTCAATTATCTGTCAAAGGACGGATTCATATAGTACACATTCTTCTCATTCATCCGCTCCTTAGCCATTCTCAGGCCCTCACCGAACCGCTGGAAGTGGACGATCTCCCGGGCCCGCAGGAACTTGATCACATCACTGACATCCGGGTCATCGCTCAGACGCAGGATGTTGTCATAGGTCACCCGAGCCTTCTGCTCCGCCGCCAGATCCTCTGTCAAATCGGCAATGGTGTCCCCGGTGACCTGCATGGTAGCCGCGGTCCAGGGGGTGCCGGAGGCAAACTGGGGGTAGACCCCGGTGGTGTGGTCCACGAAATAGGTATCAAACCCAGCGGTCCTGATCTGCTCATCGGTCAGATTCCGGGTCAGCTGATGGACGATGGTCCCCACCATCTCGAGGTGCCCCAGCTCCTCGGTCCCGATGTCCGTCAGCAGCCCCTTCAGCTCCGGATAGGGCATGGAGAACCGCTGGCTCAGATACCGCAGGGAGGCCCCCAGCTCACCGTCAGGCCCGCCGTACTGGGAGATAATAGCCGCCGCCAGCTTGGGATTGGTGTTCTTGATCCGGATGGGGTACTGTAACTTTTTCTCGTAGACAAACATTACTTGGTCCCTCCTTCATACTCCCAGGGCCACGGGTCGTTGAGCCAGCTGTAACTCCCTAAACGGGCTGTGCTCATCTGCTCTATCGGGCCATAGAGCTTCTCATACTTCTCCTTGCCCTCCTGATAGAGCTTCACATAGTTGGTGTAGAGGGCGAAGGCCTCCTTGTCGTCCTTGTGGGTGTCCAAATACAGCCCCAGCTCCACAATGGCGAAGTTCAGCGCCATCAGCTCCACGGCGGGGCCGCTCTTGCCGGCGCGCTTCTGCATCTCCACGTGGAAGGGGAGATCCAGACCGGGGAACAGGGTACCCCGCTCCAGGGCCTCCCCCTGGGGATAGACCTCGGGGTTCATGTCCTGCATGGGGATATAGGGAAACACCATCTGGGCGCACTTTCCGGGGAGCTTTCCCTCCATAACGCCGCAGGTCGTGTTGGTAGGATTCTGCTGCAAAGAATGTTCCTCCTTACTCATAGTCCGCCCCGCCAAGCGGGGCAGTGCGGGCGGTTTTCCCCCGCACTCCATACTATGCCGGCCCCATTTCCCGGGGAACACCGTCTGCGGCCCCGCCCGCAAACAAGGGTTGAATGTTTCCCATATCGGTGCTATACTTGGCTCATAGAGGGCTGACAAATTGGAATTAGCCTCCTCTAAAAATAAAACAGCTCCTCAAATTTTTTATCCAGCGCGATGCAGAGCACCAGCGCCAGCTTCGCCGTGGGGTTGAACTGTCCCGTCTCAATGGAGCTAATCGTGTTGCGGGAGACCCCCACCAGCTCCGCCAGCTGGCTCTGGGACAGCTTCCGCTCCGCCCGCGCCTCCTTGAGACGATTCCTTAAAATCAGCGTATCCTCCAACTCATCACCGCCTTACAGAATGGTGGACGAGGCGATCAGATGGTAGATGTGCCCCCCGGAGAACAGGGCGACAAGCGCCGTGTAGATGAGCGCCATCACCAGCTCATGTCCGCGGCGGATCCTCCAATATTTCACCCAGAAGGTGGTCATGTGGGTGCTGAAAACAAGCGCCCAAACGCCCCAGTTGGTGCCGCCGCCCACAAAGATCTGCGCCGCAAAGAAGACGACGGCCAGCACCAGCATGACAATGACGCATCCGGCGCTCGCCTGCTTCAAAATCTCCTGCTCATAGATGTCCCGATTTCGGTTCTCCGCTCTGCTCTTTTCCAATATCTCTTCCTTGTTCATTGAAAAGCCTCCTTGTTTAGCTGCCAAGTTTTCTTGGCGCATCCTCATCTTAGCACTGCCAAGTTTTCTTGTCAACACTTTTTGCCAAGTTTTGTTTGCGGAAATTTTGTACAGGAAAGGGGAGAGGCCCTGTGAGCTGTCTCGGTGTACTGTTTGCCTTGAATAAATGGCAGGTGGACGCCCTGCGGGCCGTGCCCCGGCCGGAGCGCCCCAGCTATATTGCCGAGGGGATTGAGGAGGACTTCTTCGACCACCACCAAGAGGACCTGTGCCAGCTGGACAAGTCTTGGGACGCCATGCACCGCGCCCTCACCGGCGGCACCCTCCGCTTCGGCGGCAGCCGCCCTCTCAGCGGCGTGATCATGGGCGGGGAAGTGCTCTACGGCAATCGGGCGGGGGAGGAGGACTACATCGCCGTCCTGAAGCCCCCGGACAAGGTCCGCAAAACCGTGGAGGCCATGGAGAAGCTCACCGACGAGGCCCTTCGCCGCTGCTACTTCGCCATCCCGGAGGCGGACTACGGCTTTCCCCTCAGCGAGGAGGACTTCCAGTACACCTGCGCCTATTTCCGCGACAGCCTCCCGTTCTGGCGGTGGGCCGCCGCCCGGGGACGGTACGTCCTGTTCACCGCGGACCAGTAGCGCGCACATAAAACCTCTCCCCCAGCGCATATAGTGTGGGGGAGGGATGCCTGTGTTTTTAGTAATCCAAAAGAGAAGTATTGTCATTTTCCTATTTCTGCTGGTGTTTTTCGGCGCCTACGCCGCCATCCTGTGGAGCGGCTCCGCCCTCACCGTGTTCAACCACCAAGCGGAAGCAGGGGAGAGCCCGGTAGTGGTGGTTATCGACCCCGGCCACGGCGGCGCGGACGGCGGCGCGGTGGCCGCCGACGGCACCACAGAGGCCCAGATCAACCTGTCGGTGTCGCTGAAGCTGCGGGAGGTCCTCCGCTTGGCCGGCATAGACGTTGTGATGACCCGGGAGGAGGACATCTCCGTCCACTCCCCGGAGGCCACGACCCTGCGCGAACAGAAGATCTCCGACATCCACAACCGGGCCGCGCTGGTCAGCGACACCCCCAACGCCCTGTTGATCAGCATCCACCAAAACAGCCTGCCCCAAGTGAAGAGCGTCCACGGGGCCCAGGTGTTCTACAACACCGCGGAGGGCAGCGAGCCCCTGGCCCGCGCCCTGCAGGAGGACCTGAACACCTACATCAACACCCACCGCGCCAAGGAGATCAAGAAGATCGACACCTCCATCTACCTGATGAACCACATCGACGCCCCCGGCATCCTTGTGGAGTGCGGCTTCCTCTCCAACGAGGCGGAGACCGCCCAGCTGCGCCAGGAGGACTACCAGCTGAAATTGGCCCTGCTGATCGCCGGAGGCTGCCTGCGCTGCCAGACCGCGGAGCCCCCCGCCCCGGAGAGCCTGACCGCCCAGTAGCGCAATACAACCGATAAGAGGGGAGTACCCATGAGAGCAAAAACCGTTTTCTTCTGCACCGAGTGCGGAAACGAGACCCCCAAGTGGGCGGGCCGCTGTCCCGCCTGCGGGGCTTGGAACACCATCGTGGAGCAGACCGCCCCCAAGGCGAAAAAGTCCACCGGAAGCATAGGAAAGAGCCGCGCCATCCCTGCAAAGGCTTTCCCCTTGACAGCCATTGAAGTAACAGAGGAAATCCGATTTTCCACCGGCATGGGCGAGCTGGACCGCGTGCTGGGCGGCGGCGCGGTAAAGGGCTCGCTGGTCTTGGTGGGCGGCGCCCCCGGCATTGGCAAGAGCACCCTGATGCTCCAGATCTGCGGCACCCTCTGCCGGGAAAACAAGGTGCTCTACGTCTCCGGCGAGGAGTCCGTCTCCCAGCTGAAGCTCCGGGCCCAGCGGCTGAACGTGGCCTCAGAGAACCTGTTCGTCCTCTCGGAGACGGACCTTGGCAGCGTCATAGAGGAGGCCCGGCAGGACTACGACATCCTGATCGTGGACTCCATCCAGACCCTCTACAATAGCGACCTGGACTCCGCCCCCGGCAGCGTAGGGCAGGTGAAGGAGTGCACCCTCCGCCTGATGGAGCTGGCCAAGGGCTCCGCCGTCACCGTGTTCGTCATCGGCCACGTGAACAAGGAGGGCTCCATCGCCGGCCCCAAGGTCCTGGAGCACATGGTGGACTGCGTGCTCTACTTCGAGGGCGACCAGCACATGAGCTGCCGCATCCTCCGCGCCGCCAAAAACCGCTTCGGCGCCACCAACGAGATCGGCGTATTCGAGATGCAGAACGCCGGCCTCTCCGAGGTGGAGAACCCGTCGAAGATGCTGCTCTCCGGCCGGCCCGACGACGCCCCGGGCACCTGCGTCACCTGCGTGATGGAGGGGGTGCGCCCGGTGCTGGCGGAGATCCAGGCCCTGCTGGCCCCCAGCAGCTACGCCGCCCCCCGCCGGACCAGCAACGGCTTCGACTACAACCGGGCCGCCATGCTGATGGCCGTCCTGGAGAAGCGGGGAGGCCTGAAGGTGTCCGCCTGCGACGCCTATATGAACATCATCGGCGGACTGAACCTGGACGAGCCCGCGGCGGACCTGGCGGCGGTCTTGGCCTTGGCCTCCAGCTATTTGGACAAGCCCGTACCCGGCAGCATGGCCGCCATTGGCGAGGTGGGGCTCACCGGAGAGCTGCGGAACGTGCACCAGCTGGAGCAGCGCCTGTCGGAGGTCCACCGCATGGGCTTTGAGAGCTGTGTTGTCCCGCGTCAGCGCGGGAAAAAGCTGCCCCAGTATGACCATCTCAAAGTCATCGAGGCATCCAATATCGGCGAGGCCATCCGGGCCGTCTTGGGCAAATGAGCCCAACCGACCGTCGAAAGCCAACAACACAAAAGAGGGGAGGCATTTGGAGGGACACCGATAATTGAACAAAATAAAAATTTTGTTCAATTCAGGGGAGGGACAAACCGGATAAAGGACCCAAACAGGCCCAACCGACAGCTCCGCCGCCCCCGGCGCCCCAGCCGGTCCGACCTTGGTATCACTCCAAATACATATTCGCTATGCTGGACTACCGCTTAGACTCGCCGCGCATTCTGATCGACTTTCTGTCCTACCACGAGACCATCAAAGCCCACTCCCAGAAAACTGTAGACGAATACTACCTGGACCTGCGAAATTTTTTTCGCTACATCAAGCAGACCCGCAATCCGGACCTGCGATCTCTGCCATGGGATGAGATTGACATCCGGGACGTGGATATCCGGCTGATCCAAGAGCTGACCCTGACGGATATCTATAGCTACATGTCCTACCTCAGCCGGGACCGCATCGTCCACCAGAACAGCCGGGACCAGCAGCGGGGCCTCTCCGCCGCCTCCCGCGCCCGAAAAATCGCCACACTTCGCTCATTTTTTAACTATCTCACCAACAAGGTCCACCTGCTCTCCGAGAACCCCATGAAGGATATGGACTCGCCAAAGCTGCAAAAAACCTTGCCGAAATACCTGACTTTAACGGAATCTATAGAACTTTTGGAATCTGTTGACGGTACCAACAAGGAGCGGGACTACTGCATCCTGACGCTGTTTCTCAACTGCGGCCTGCGTATCTCAGAGCTGATCGGCATCAACCTATCCGACATCCAGGATGATGCCCTCAGGATCGTGGGCAAGGGCAATAAGGTGCGCATTGTCTACCTCAACGACGCCTGTCAGGAGGCCCTTCGCCGCTACCGCTCGGTCCGCCGCCCCATCGAGGGACGGGACGCAGACGCCCTGTTTCTCTCCAGCCGGGACCAGCGGATCAGCAAGTCCAGCGTCCACGCCTTGGTGAAAAAGTACCTGTCTCTGTCGGGTTTGGACAGCAGCCAGTACTCCTCCCACAAGCTCCGCCACACCGCGGCCACACTGATGCTGCAAAACGGCGTGGACGTGAAGGCGGTGCAGGAGGTGCTGGGCCACGAGCACCTGAACACCACAGAGATCTACACCCACATTGACAACGAAGCCCTCCGCATAGCCGCCAGAGCCAACCCTCTGGCGAAAGTAAAGCCATCAGACGAGGAGACACAATAACTATAAAGCAAAAATACTTGTCAGAAAGAATTGCGCCAATCAAACAGAAGAGGAGCGGCTTTGCCGCTCCTCTCTCCCATTCTGCCCGTTTTACAGCTTGCTGTCGTAATAGATAAAGGTGGCCAAATCGGCAAACAGGCACAGTCCCAGAGCAACAGCCAGCCCACAGCCCATGTGGATGAAGAGCGTATTCTCCGCGATCTTCCCCGCCGCAAAAAACACCGTCTCCAACGCCAGACAGCCGTACTCCACCACCCGAAAAGCACAGCTTCGATTCTTCAGGAGCACCAAACGGTTTCGCTCGTCCCGCTCCTCCAGAAGGTCCTCTTCGGACGGCTTTTTCGAGGCGCTCCGGATCAAAAGCCCGCCGCCCATAAGCAGCAGCCCCCGGCCAGAACATAATCCCGCCAGTCCAAGCTGCCGCGGAGCAGCCCCAGAGGGATCAAACCGCTCCCCAACAGCACCATAAACAGCCCGTGGACAAAATTGTTCCGATTATAGATTTTCATACGCCTGATCCTCCAGTTCTCTGTTCTCACGCAGACAGCAAAGCTCCTCCACCGTCGTCTCAAAGACCTCCGCCATCCGGTAGGCCAGCATCAGCGACGGACTGTAGTGCCCCTTTTCGATGGAGATGATCGTCCGGGCGGAGACATGGACCAGCGCAGCCAGCTGCTGCTGGGTGATCCCCCGCTGATACCGCAGCTCCCGTACCTTGGTTTTCATCGTGCACCTCCTCCGAGAATATGAAGTTAGCTTCTCATGAAGTTAGCTTCTCATGAAGTTAGCTTCATATTACCACCGCAAAGCCGGCTTGTCAAGAGAAATATGAAGTTTATTTCATATCCATCGGAACAAGGGAAGGGACCGCCAATCCCAGCGGTCCCTTCCCTGTTGTATTTCCATCAATTCCCCTAAAATACCGGCCGATTCACCCCGATAATGTGCAAAAACCGGATGTCGGTAAACTCATACCTGCTCAAAGGCCAGTAGTCGCGGTCATAGCTGTGGGCGGCCACCAGAACATCGGAGAGCCGCTTAGGGTGGTCGGCGGCCACCACCACTGGCGTGTGGGAGAACCGCTGCCCGTCGAAGGAGAGCTGTACCAGGTCCCCCGGCTCCATATCCTCCAGCGCGGCCTCCACCGCCGCCGGCCCCACCGACTGCTGCTCCCGGGTGAGGAACTGGTAGAGGTACTGCACCCCGGTCCAAGCCGGGGCCTTTTGGTTGGCGTCAATATAGTACCAGCCAAAGTCCGGCGTGTAGTTCATAATCCCGCTGCCGGCATAGAGACACTGGGAGGCGTAGTTGGTGCAGTCCCCGCCAATCTTCTCATAGTCGTAGTAAGCGGGATTGCGCCGAAAGGCCCACCGGTGGGCATAGGCCACCGCCGCCGCGCGGTCGTAGGCTTGAAGCGAAATGGATGCGATAGGCATAGGCGGCCTCCTTATGAATGAATAAATATGCATACTCAATATGCATTCGCGATGCATAAACGCCGCAGAGCAATACTACTCTCTGTAATATCTATTACAAATAGTAGTGCACTGTATCGGGCAGAAAAACACCGCCGCTCTCTATCCTATGAGAACGGCGGCTCTTTTGTGCGCGGACTTCCCTGTCAAAAGCGATTCAAAAGCAGTTTGAATTTGGAAAATTCATCCAAAATCGTTGCATAAACCGATGCAACGACACCCCTATTTTTTGCGGTTTTTTCGGCTTTTTTTCGCGAAAAACGCCAAAAAACACCGGTCGAATTCGACCGTTTTCACGGCAAAAACAACTTTGCGGCCCCCCACATCCCCGGAAACTGCCTTTCCACGGCCTGCCAAATCGCCGCCCCATCCCCATCAAGAGCAAAGGTCAGCGCCCCATCCGCCTCCACGCCCACAGCGATTGCACCCACCGCCGCCTTGCCGACAGCCAGCTGATGAGAGAGCGCCACACCGCCCACCGCCAGCTGGTTGGAGGCGGCCACGCCGCCGATAGCCAGCCACTGTCCCATCGCTACACCGCCTGCGGCACAGAGTCCCAGAGCCACGCCCCCTGCGGACACCGCCCCTAAGGCCATGCCGCCCAAGGCCAGCAGTCCCACACTGAGTCCGGCCAAGGATACAACTCCCACGCCGATCCCTCCCAGCGCCACCAGTCCCACGGCGACGTTCCCCACCGCCACAATCCCTCTGACGGGCCGGCTTCCCCCGCCTAGGCGGACGTGGACCAAGGGCAGTCCCCAGAGCCTCCGGGGACTGATATATTCGTAGTAGACCCTGCGGCGGGGGCACCCAAAGCACTCCCCCACCGCCGGTGAACCGGGCCTCTCCCCTGGCGCCTCCCGGCCCACCAGCTCGTCGATGCTCCTGTCAAACACCGCCGCCAGCTCCACCAGCTTCTCCAGCTCCGGTGTGGTCTGGCCGGTCTCCCACTTGCTCACCGTCTGCCGGGACACCCCCAGCCTGTCCCCCAGCTCCTCCTGGGACCACCCCCGGCCCCGCCGCAGGCCCATCAAATTCTCCGCAAATCGCATACCAGACTCCCCTTTCATTTCATGGGAGCATCATAGCAAGCAGCCCCGCCGCCGTCTACCAAACGCCCTTGGAAATCTGTCAACCAAACTTAACATCGCCCATTCAGCCACAAAATAATTCCTAATTTTCCTCCAACTCCTCGCCGCCGTTCACCTTCTCCAAAAACTCCTCCTCACTCAGCACCGGGATTCCCAGCTCATTGGCCTTCTTCAGCTTGGACCCGGCGTTCTCCCCCGCCACCACATAGGTGGTTTTCTTGGAGACGGAGCCGCTGGCCTTGCCGCCCCGGGCCTCGATCATAGCCGTGGCCTCCTCCCGCGTAAACGCCGACAGTGAGCCGGTGAGCACAAAGGTCATGCCGGCAAAGCGCCGGTCCACCACCTCCGCCTTGCTCTCCATGCACACCCCGGCGTCCTTCAGGCGCGCCATCAGGTGCTGGGACTGGGGGCTATCCAGCCACTCCTGGATAAACCGGGCGGTGATCTCCCCCACGTCGTCAATGGCGGTAAGCTCCTCCACCGTGGCCTGGGAGAGGGCGTCGAAGGACTGGAAGCAGCTCCCCAGCACCTTCCCCGCCTTCTGCCCCACCTGCCGGATGCCCAAGGCGTAGAGCAGACGCTCCAGCCCCCGGTCCTTGGAGGCCTCGATGGCCGCGATGGCATTCTCCGCGGACTTCTTCCCCATCCGCTCCAAGGCCTCCAAGTCCCCGGCCTCCAGAAAATACAGATCCGCCGCGTTCTTCACCAGCCCCTTCTCAATGAGCTGCTGCATCACCGCCGGCCCCATACCGTCAATGTCCATGGCGTCCCGGCTGGCAAAGTGGGTGATATTGCGCAGAAGCTGGGCCGGACATTCCGCCCCGGTACAGCGCACCGCCGCCCCGTCCTCATCCCGGCTCACCGGCGCGCCGCACACCGGACACCTCTCCGGCATCCGGTAGGGCTGGGTCCCCTCGGGCCGCTTGCCATAGTCCACGGATACCACCTCGGGGATGATCTCCCCCGCCTTCTGGATCAGCACGGTATCCCCGATACGGATGTCCTTCTCCTTAATAAAATCCTCGTTGTGCAGCGTGGCCATGGTCACGGTGGTCCCCGCCAGACGCACCGGCGCCACAATCACCTTGGGCGTCAGCACCCCGGTGCGCCCCACCTGCACCACAATGTCCTGCACCACCGACAGCTTCTGCTCCGGCGGATACTTAAAGGCGATGGCCCACCGGGGACATTTGGCTGTACTGCCAAGAACAGAGCGGTCTGACAAGCTATTTAACTTTACAACCGCTCCGTCTATATCAAACGGAAATTCCTCCCGTTTCTCGTTGAGCCGGCAGATTTCGTCGTTGATTTCGCTGGCAGTGCGGAGGACTTTACAGGGGATCACCTTGAACTGCTGGCTGCGCAAATACTCCAGCGTCTCCGCATGGGTGGCAAATGTCCGCCCTTCGGAGAGCTGAAGGTTAAACACCGCGATATCCAATCTCCGCTCGGCACAGATCTTGGGGTCCAGCTGGCGCAGGGACCCGGCGGCGGCGTTCCGGGGATTGGCGAACAGGGCCTCTCCCCGCTCCTCCCGGGCGGCGTTGAGCTGGGCAAAGACCCGCTTGGGCATGTAGACCTCCCCCCGGACGATCAAGTGGGGCAGGGCCTCCGGCAGCGTCATGGGGATGGAGCGGATGGTGCGGATGTTCTCCGTCACGTCCTCCCCGGTGCGGCCATCCCCCCGGGTGGCCCCCCGGACGAATCTGCCGTCCACATACTCCAGCGCCACAGACAGGCCGTCCACCTTGGGTTCAATGCTGTAGGCGCACTCCCCCGCCGCCTCGGTCATCTTTTCACAGAACTCCTCCACCTCGCCGCTGTCGAACACGTCCTGAAGGCTCTCCAAGGGCACTGGGTGGCTGTAGGGGGTGAAGGCGCTCACCGGCGCGCCCCCCACCCGCTGGGTGGGCGAGTCCGGCGTAATCTCCTCCGGGTGGTCCCGCTCCAGCTCCTCCAAGCGGCGGAGCATGCGGTCGTACTCATAGTCAGAAATGGTGGGATCGTCCAACACGTAGTAGCGATACCCATGCTGGTTCAGTGTGTCGCGGAGCTCCTTCATCTCTTGCCGATAATCCATCCTGATCTCTCCTTCTCATATCGGGGCCCCGCTGAGGGCCCCTTTTCCGCAGTAAATACAGGTTTTTTTATCCCTTGTTCATGATATACTCGTGGGCCTTATCCTCCACAGGGTCGCCGGAGCTGAAGTAGGTGTAGGTGTCCGGCACGGAGCCCACAATCACCGTCTCCGCCACCGCAAAGGCGTTGGAGACCTTGGTGTAGGCGGAGAAGCCAGGGAGCAGAATCGACACCGACACATCCACATAGAGGATGATCCGGTGCTTGGTCTGATTGATCCCAGCCTCGGTAAACTCATTCTCAAACCGGGCGCTGGAGCTGCCCACAAACTGCATCCGCACGCTGACGCTTGGTCCCCGGCCCGCCAGCAGCGCCGTGCCGGTGAGAGTCCCCAGAGGGATGCTGAGCTCCGAGGTGGATACCTCCGACAGCCGCTCCAAGATGTCCGAGACGATCTCCGACTGAAGGCGGTTAAACTCCGCCATATTGGTCTGGAGGGCGGTGATTTTCCCCTCGTTGTCCTTCTCAAAGAAGATCAGCTGGTCATAGCGGATCTCTCCGCTGCTCACCGTGTCATTCACCGCGGCTGTGACCACCCGGTTCACCGTGTTGGACACACGGGTAGTGGCCAGGCTTGTGAGCACGTTCTTCAAGTGAAACGTGGTCACAATCCCCAGCACGGTCAGCAGTACTGCCGCCAGCAGGCACAGCAGCTGCCACCTCTGCCGCCGGGTCAGGCGCAGCGGCGGACGGCGCGAGTAGTATCGGCGCATTCTCTCTCCCCCATTCCGCGGACTATCTCCTGCGGGATGGTATGCGTCTACGGCTTATCCCTATTCCAACGCCCTATTCCAACGCCCTATTCCAACGCCCTACTCCAGAGCGTTCACCAGCTCCTTGAACACCCTCCCCTTTTCCATAAAATTCCTGAACAGATCAAAGGAGGTGCTGGCTGGGGACATGACCACCACGTCCCCCTCTTGGGCGAGCTCCGCCGCCGTATGCACCGCCGCAGCCCAGTCGGAGACCTCCGTGATAGGCAGGCCGGCGTAGTTCTCCGCCTGCGTCACGGCCTCCCGGATCACCCCCGCGGTGGCTCCGCAGAGGATCAGGGCCTTCACATGGTCGTTGATCACCGGCCCCAAGCTGTCGTAGGCGATCCCCTTGTCCTTCCCCCCCGCCAGCAGGATCACCTTCGAGTGAAAGGCGTTGAGGCAGGCGGTGGTGCGGCTGGGGCTGCTGGCGATAGCGTCGTTGTACCAGCGGACCCCCCGCAGGGTGCGCACCAGCTCGATCCGGTGCTCCACGCCGCCGAAGTCCCGGGCGAAGGCGCGGATGGTCTCGTCATCCACCAGACCATCCACCGCGGCGATGGCGGCCATGTAGTTCTCCACATTGTGGATGCCGGGGAGCTTGATCCCTGACAGAGGCAGTACCATCCGCCGTCCTTGGTCGTTGGAGACATAGATGGCCTCCCCGTTTTGGCCGTCGCTCCAGAGATACGTCCCCCGCTCCACCGGGTGGCGGCGGCTGAACAGACGCACCTGTCCCGGTGCCCGCTCCGAGGCGGCCAGGGTCAGCTCGTTGTCGGCGTTGAAGACGGCTATATCCTGTGCTGACTGGTGTGTAAAGATGTTTTCCTTTGCAGTGATATACTCCGCAAAATCCCTGTGGACATCCAAGTGGTTGGGGGCCAAGTTGGTGGTGACGGCGATGTGGGGGCTTCGCTCCATGGTCATCAACTGGAAGGAACTAAGCTCCAGCACGGCCCAGTCCTCTGGCCTCATGCTCCCCGCCTCGCTGAGGAGCGGGTGACCGATGTTGCCCCCTACGTGGACCGTCCTCCCCACCGCTCTCAGCAGCTCTGAGAGGATGGTGGTGGTGGTGGTCTTTCCGTCGCTGCCGGTGACGGCGAGGATGGGGCAGGGACAGACCTGAAAGAAGGCCTCCATCTCCGAGGTGATCTCGCTCCCCCG
This sequence comes from Oscillospiraceae bacterium, assembly GCA_022801715.1. Lineage (GTDB taxonomy): Bacteria > Bacillota > Clostridia > Oscillospirales > Oscillospiraceae > CAJFPI01. The sequence goes on along the minus strand of JAAWSV010000017.1, from coordinate 17,984 downwards.
CCGCCGGGCGTCCTCCAGGAACCGGGGGTGCAGACCGGGGGTGCGAAAGATGACATCCTGGTCCAGCCGGCTGAGGTAGTCCGCGCCGAGGACCAAGCGGCAGCCCTGCTCCCGCAGGGAGCGGAGCAGCTCCGGGTCGAAGGCGGCCTCCTCCTTCTGATCGCAGGCGGTGACGTCGATCCCCGCCCCCAGCAGAAGCGACAGCAGGGGCGTGTTGCTGACGCCGATGCCGATCACGCCCACGGGCTTCCCCCGGAGGCTGTTAAGATATGCTGTAAGGTCCATAGTGTTCTCCCTCGCATCATAAAATTACCAACATAGTATTATAGCGGAAAATCGAAATAATAGCAACGGTTGTTGACAACTGGCCGGAACTTTTGTAGAATAGCAGGGTGAGTAAGACAGACGGCCGCGTGGCGGAGGCGAAAGGCTCCGCCATGAGGAAAGTCCGGGCTCCACAGGGCAAGAATAACGGGTAACGCCCGCCGAAGGCGACTTCAGGAAAAGTGCAACAGAGATATACCGCCCCGCTGTCCCCTGAGGAAGGCGCCGGGATACCGAGTCGACGACATCAATTGAGTCGGCGGTGACGTGGAACGGGCCGCGGGGTAAGGGTGGAAAGGTGGGGTAAGAGCCCACCCGTCGGCTGGAGACTGTCCGACGCTGTAAACTCTATTCGGAGCAACACCGTGGGAGGACACATGGCTGGCCCGGCCGTCCTCAGGAGGTGGCTTGAGCCTGCCGGCAACGGCAGGTCGAGATAGATGGCCGTTTGATACAGAACCCGGCTTACAGTCTTACTCGCAGCAAGGCGCCCCACCGGCTTGGCCGGTGGGGCGTTTTGCCTCCGGGGAAGGGTACGGCAGTTTCATGTAGGGGCGGCCTGTGGCCGTCCATTCTCCCCCAGTCCGGTGCCATGGGCAGAACAGGCGGCCACAGGCTTCCCCCACAAATGGTCTCTTGCGATATGCGGGAAAAATGGCTATCATGCAGGAAAAAGGAGGGATTTTATCATGGAGACACGTCTATGGAAGCTCCGCGCGAAAGCGGCGCTCCATACAAAGTGCCGGCTTGATCCGCCGATCTCCCTGAAGGAGGTGGAGGCTGTCGAGGCCCGGTACAGCTTCAAGCTGCCCGATGCGTATCGGGAATTTATCACCAAAATCGGAAACGGCGGCACATTGCCGCCGCTCAATCCACAGGCGGACACCGGCCCTTCCCGGCTGCTGCCGTTCCAAGACAGTCCCACGCTGGAAAAGGTCCGCTTGGACTTTCCCCTCTCCGAGAGCTGGGAATGGGACACAGACCCGGATTTTTCCGGCGACAACCCAGAGGACGAACAAAAATTGGCCTGTGTGAGGGAAAATGGCGTTCTCTTTTTAACAAACGAGGCCTTTGAGGGCGGCCAAGACTACTTCCTGATCGTCTCTGGCCCCCGCCGGGGAGAGGTCTGGGAGCAGGACGAACACGGCGTTCTGCGGCTGCCCGGGTGTACCTTTTGGGATTGGATGGAGTATGCCCTGTTCCAAAAGCTCGCCGCCTATACTGACCGGCTCTTTCAGCAGGAGCGGGAGAAGCAGAAAACCGACAGCCCCCTCTCCCAGATCCGCAGATTGATGGCGGGCAAAAAGCATCAGAATATCCGCTGGAATCCCCCTGCCCCCTTGGACACAGTAAGAGACTTCGAGCGCCGGCACGGCATAACGCTGCCGGCGGAGTACGTCACATTTATCACGAAAATCGCCGATGGCTGCCAGAATTATCCCTCCATCAACAGCAAGGGGACAGGCGGCACCATGTTCTCCCTGAAGGAGCTGGACAGCGTCCTCCACATGGATGAGCCATTTCCCTACCAGTCGCTCAACGACGAGGCCCTCCGGGCCGCGCTCCTCTCCCACAACCGCCAGTGCCCCCTCTGGCAGACGGACTTTGCCGATCTCCCGCAGGAGGACCCCGTCAGTCCCATATGGGCCTCCCCCACCTACAGTGTCCTCCGGGGAGCCCTCCCCTTCGCCATCAACAACGACACCGGCACCTTCGGAAACCACACACAGGTACTCATAGTCCTGAACGGCCCCTCCGCCGGGCAAGTCTGGAAAGCCAAAAAGTTCACCCTCCAGCCCCCCGCCTCCCCATTCACATTCTTCGATTGGCTCCTCAACACCCTGAAAAACGGCGACATATAACCCCGAGGGAATCCAAAGGGGGCCAAAGCCCCCGTTATTTTGTTTGCTGCGCAAACAAAATAAATTCAAATCATTTTTCCGGAAACCGCGCTTTTCGGAAAAATTCCCCGCCCCGCGCCTTGGGCGGCGACTCCAGTGACCGACGTCACTGGCCGCGCCGAGTGGCGCGTACAAGCGTTTTTGCCATCGGCCAAAACCTTGGCGCAAAGGCGGATTCATTCCGCCTGCGCAAGTCAAATAAAATGGGGTCCCCGCTGGGTTGCAAACCCAGTGGGGCAGAATCTAAAGGGGGGACAAAGTCCCCCCTTTAATTATTCCTGCTCCCAATTATGATACACATTCTGAATGTCGTCGTTGTCCTCCATCAGCTCGATCATCTTGGTCATATTCTTGATGTCCTCCTCGCTGGTGAGCTTCACATAGTTCTGAGGCACCAGCTCGATGGCGGCGGAGGCGAACACATACCCCTTCTCCTCCAAGGCGGCAGTCACCGCGTTGAAGTCGTCTGGCTCGGTGGTGATCTCGAACACCGGACCATCGGCCTCGAAGTCCGCCGCGCCGCAGTCCAAGGCGTCCATCATCACCGTCTCCTCGTCCAAGTCGCCCTCCTCGTTGTCGATAACGATGACGCCCTTTCGGTCGAAGGACCAGCTGACGCAGCCGGTGGCCCCCAGGTTCCCGCCGTACTTGTCAAAGAGGTGGCGGACCTCCGGGGCGGTGCGGTTGCGGTTGTCCGTCAGGGCCTCCACAATCACCGCCACGCCGCAGGGGCCGTAGCCCTCGTAGACCACGTTCTCGTAGCTGTCGCCGCTGCCGGCGCCCAAGGCCTTGTCGATAGTGCGCTTGATGTTGTCGTTGGGCATGTTGGCGGCCTTGGCCTCGGCAATGACGGTGGCCAAGCGGGAGTTATTGGCCGGGTCACCGCTGCCCCCCTCCTTCACCGCCACGATCATCTTCCGGGCGATCTTGGTGAAGATCTGGGAGCGCTTGGCATCCGCCGCGCCCTTGGTCTTTTGGATATTATGCCACTTGGAATGTCCAGACATAGTATTTTTCTCCTTATTCTTTCTTAATCTATAAACTTTTTATCGCCTTTTATAAATAGTACTGAATCACCTCGCCGTGGCAGCCGGATTGCCGCAGCTCCAGTTCGGGGAACTGTTGGCCCAGCGCCGCCAGCAGCTCAGGACAGACCAGATTCTCCGTGGGAAAGTGCCCCGCGTCGATGAGGCTCAGGCCCAAGGCCTGGGCGTCTAAGAACTGGTGGTACTTCACGTCGGCGGTGACGAAGGTGTCGCAGCCCAAGGCCGCCACCCGGGGGAAGAAGTCTCCGCAGGCCCCGCCGCCCACCGCTACACAATGGACCGGTCTGCCGCCTTCCACAAAGCGGATGCCATTGGGGCGCAGGGCCTCCTTAATACGGGCCAAGAAGTCCGGCAGAGGCAGGGAATTTGGCAGGACGCCCACGCGCTCGATGCCGTTCTCCACCACCGGTGCGGCATCCACAAGGCCCAAGGCGCCGGCCAAGAGATCGTTGACGCCCCCCGCCGCCGCGTCCAGGTTGGTGTGCATACAGATGGCGGCAAGACCATGCTCCACCAGATACAGCAGCGTCCGCCCGGCGGGGTCCCGGTCGGTGAGGCTCTTCACGCCGCCGAAGATCACCGGGTGGTGGGCCACAATCAGCTCCGCCCCCCAGCGCTGGGCCTCTTCGGCCACCGCCTCGGTAACGTCCAGGGACACCAGAATTCGCTTGACCTCCCGGTCCGGCCTCCCCACTAAGAGGCCCACATTGTCCCAGCTCTGGACCAGCGGGCGGGGGGCCAAGGCGTATAGAAAATGTTCGATCTCGCCTACGGTGACCACAGCTTCTCCTCCTCCCGCAGTTCCGTCAGTTCTGACCGCAGTGCCGCGGCCTCCCCGTTTTGTCCCCCCTGCTCCAGACCGGCGCAGGCCCGCTCTAACCGCTCGATCCAGCGGCGCAGGTATCCAAGGAAGAGGGGCCCATCTCTGGGGGAGAGCCCGCAGTACCGCTGTACCGCCGTCAGGGGGGGCATGGTCCCGCCCTCCACAGTGAGCACCGGGTAAACGTGTCCCCGGTCCAGCACCAGCACCTCTTGGCGGATGGCGCAGCCGTGGCCGGCCAGCCAAGGGCGCAGCACCTCGGAGCGGGACATGGGCTGGAGCAGCAACAGCTTCTCCCGGCTCCACGCCGCGGCGTTCAGGATGCCGGCGATGGTCTCGCCGCCCATGCCGGCGATGGCGATGACGTCTACCTCCTCCGGCAATACCGCCGCCAGTCCGTCACACAGGCGGAAGGAGACGCGGTCCTCCATCCCCTGCTCCACGGCAGCCTGACGGCCCCGCTCCAAGGGCGCGGCGTGTATGTCGGTGGCGATGGCGGAGGGAATCCGGTCCCGGGACAGCAGATACAGCGGCAAAAGACCGTGGTCCGAGCCCACGTCCGCCATACGGGCGCCCGGAGGCACCTGATCCGCTATAATACGCAGCCGGGGCGACAGCTCCAGCCGGAAAGCCGGTGACATAGGCCGTACCCCCTCCAGATTACTACAGCATAGTATATATCCTGAGAATAAATCCGTCAAGAGTATTGACAGATGAAAAGAAATGGTTTATTATATCTCCTGTTCGGTGCAGTGCAAATGGGCCCGTAGCTCAGCTGGGAGAGCGCACGGTTCGCATCCGTGAGGTTCGAGGGTTCGATCCCCTTCGGGTCCACCATAACGCGCAGATACGAACCTTGTATATCGTCAGGAATGTATTTGCGGTTGAAGCAAGGATAGAGCCAAGGCCGTATGGCCTTGGCTCTATCCTTATTTTGCGGGAATTTGACGCTTACTTTCGAAGTGCCATACCCTCGCTAAACGAGCTGTTAAACTTTTTCATGCTGCTTCTGGCTATCTTCATAGCCTTAACAGAATCCTCAGCATATTTTTTATTTCTTTGACTAAAGCTTTCTTCTCGTCACCGGCGGCAATATCGGATTTAAGCCTCAGATCAACCAAGCCCTTTTCTATTGCTGAAATTTGCTGCGTATATTGCTCAAATACTGTGTCCGAGTATTCGATGTCATGCTCGTCATTGAGAAAGACCTCACGGACTGCTGTCATGAGCTTGGCCGACTGACTGATGGTATCCCGCTTACCGGAAACACCGACTGCCATTGTGATGCCGCCTGCACCTGTGCCAACACCCAAGCCAAGTATCGCACCGCCTCCAACAATGGCGATTGTACCGCCAGCCATACCAGCTCCGCCAGCGGCAATTGCACCGCCTCCAAGATAGGCAAGACAGGCGCCAGTCAATGCAGCTCCGCTTAAACTGGCAAAGTTGGAGCCCACCAAGGCAACTGCTATGGTCGGTGCAAAGGCCCCTGCCGTCGCCACAGCAATAAGGGTAACGTCTAAAGTCGTAACAACAGCCACCAGCGCAGTTTTCAAAACTTCACTGAGTTCTCGCTGGCACTTTTCATAGCATTTGCGAATACGATCAACAAAATCCTTCTGGCAGTAGATCCCGGTATACCTTTCATTTAAGAAATGATCTCCCTTACTCTTCGAGTATCCATTACCCGGAATGTGGATGAGGTCATACTTCTTGCTGGGCACATCATTGCCCTTTTTATCCTTTTCGACAGTCAGAGGATAATAGGGCTCAAATAGCATAGCTTCAAGGAGGACGAGGCGGAACCATGTCTCGTTGGCGCCGCAGATGCCGATCCGTTTAGAGAGTTCATTGGCATCATACCAGCGCAGCTCGGCATTGGGGTCCCCTATAAAGGAAGGGAACCCGAGCTCCATAAAAGTCTTCCACTCGTCCAGCCATGCGGTCTTCAGGCCACTGATGGTACCTCCGTTTACAAGCGGCCCGTTGGCGGCAATATCATTCAAAACTTTTTGGCACTCAATATTATATAGGATTTCAACTTGATTCTTGGTCAGGGCAAAGTGGTCCACGGACAAGCTTTCTTCCAATCTCGCATAAATGTGGTCATCAGATTCCCGGTAGGTGTTTTTTTGTATATCTTTGTACATAGCTTGGATCTTCTCAACTTGCCTTCTCTTTAATGCCCAGGTAACATCTTCTCCGATGGCAACGGCCAATCTGCCGGCTCTTGGGTAGTTGATGGCAAGCCAGTATTTTTGAGAGATCACAGCTTCACCAATATCGACTGCAGTGAAAACACTGTTGGAGATGAGCAACATTCTGGAAATTGTGGGGTTGCCGGCAGGACGAATGCTGTTCCAATCCAAAGCTTTTACTTCCTCGATGTTGAACACAGGTGTGTGCTTTAGTTCTCTGGCTAATCTCCGCAAGAGGAAAAAAGTCCTGACAATGACCTCGTTTGCTATAATGGGAAGGGCCTGTTTGGAAAGCTCAACTGTTATTCCGAGTTCCCCTCGAAAATCCATTTGAAGTACGGTATCCTTAATGATTGCACCGGCTTCGTCTCGTTGGGCAAACAAAGTACCGTTGAACGCCTTAGAAATCCATTTGGAAGGAGTTTTCCCTCTGACTTTGGTGTCTCCAACGGGCAGCAACGCAGCGATTTCTTTTGCCAGAGAAAGGATCGGCCCGGGGATGCCGGTGCCGCCTGATAATCCGGCAGTGCTGCTGGAGCCAGCGATGTCACTCACCAGATGGAAGAACCAGACAACCGTTCCTTTGTAGATTTTGTCCGGAACACTGTTGCCGATCCATTTCGTGCTCTTTTCCGAGACTTTGACGATCTTAAATCGCCCCTTCACATCCGTACCATATGAGCAGTAGGTAAATTGTGTAAGAAGAGAGAAGAGCAATCCTACTACGGTTGGGTGGTGAGCAAAATCTTGAAGGTGGTGATTAAGGCCGCCCCAAAATCCGCTGTATTTCCATCTGCGGGAATATGAAATCAAACGGTTGAAAATGGAGAATGAATTGCTGCGGGATTTTCTGCGGTTCACAGGAAGGAAGTGAGGGCAAAGGTAAACACCGGCAGAGCCAAGAGGAGACGAATCAGAAAGGAGATTCCACTTATGCGTGAAATCCCATGGAAGCTGGAGAACCCCGTCAAGATCACTGAGGCGGAGATGGCCGACTTGGAGGCGCAGTACGGCTTCCGGATGCCGGAGGACCTGCGGCAGTTCTGCCTGCGCCACAACGGCGGCCTGCTCCCCGCCGGGTCGAAGCTGAATCCGGAGGACTGCTGTCTGACGGATTTTCTCTCCATCGGCCACCCGGTGCTGGAGCGCCTTCCTACCATGGACAGGCTGTTGGAGTGGCAGAAGATGGACGGCTTCATCCCCATGAACTTGATCCCCTTCTGCAACGACGAGGCCGGGGACTCCTACTACATCCGGGTGGACGAGGCGGGCTATGGGAAGGTCTACTACATTTTCAGCGAATTTCTGGACGACTTCCTCAGCGACCCGGAGGGGGAGGGCTATGTCGCCGGCAGCTTTACCGAGTTTTTGGAGATGATCCATTTTCCAGAGGTGCCCGAAACCTGAATCTTTTGCGCCGGCACTTGAAAAACGGCGAAAAGTGGGGTATACTACAGCATATCTTGCCTATCTTATTTCACAATCGGAGGACACTTCACTATGATCAATATCACCAAGGACACCATCATCGGCGACATCTTGGACATCGCCCCCCAGACGGCTCCCATCTTCCTGTCCATCGGGATGCACTGCTTGGGCTGCCCCTCCAGCCGGGGCGAGACCGTGGCCGAGGCCTGCGCCGTCCACAACGTGGACTGCGACTCCCTTCTGCGGGCGGTAAACGAGGCGGCAAATCAGTAAAAGACGTCAAAAAAGAGGCGGTATGGCTAAAATGCCATACCGCCTCTTTTTGCCTTAATCAATATGCACCATATCCTCAATGGGCAACGAGCACAGGACAGCCCCGGCCTCAGTCTGGGCGCCGTGCTGGGCGTGGATGGCCTCCAGAATGGGCCCCCGCAGCTCCTTGGGGGAGACGATGAGCAGCAGCTCCTTCTCCGTCTGCCACGCCTCGCCGAAGGACCGGTCCAACTGCTCGTCACCGGACCAGCGGGCCTTGAGGATGGTCCCCCCTCGGGCACCGGCCTTCTTGGCGGTCTCCATCACCGCGCCGGTGGTACCCCGGTTGATGATGGCTAAAATCAGGCTGTTCTTTGTCTGCGGCACGTCGTCGCCTCCGTTCTCTTTTTCCAGTTTTGTCTTGACTAAGATGATGGCGGAGAGCAGATTGCTCACCGCGTCCATGGGCAGGATAAAGGCGATGCCCCGGGTACGCATGGTCCCGTGGAGCTCGTCGGAGAGCTTGCGGAACAGGGCGCGGGCGGTGGACTGGGGCGTCAGACTGAACAGCACATCCTTCTCCGAGCTGCCGATGCCCAGGATGTCCAAAATCTCCGAGGTGGCGGTGCCCACGCCCTCGCAGTGGATGTGCGTAAAGACCTGGTGCTCCTGATAGAGCCGGCGGACCTTGTTGCCCTTGCCCCGCTCCACGATGGTGACAATCAGCCTGAGCTGCTGGGACGGTTTCATCTCATCGCGCCTCCTTTACAAGTCGTAGTAGAGAATGCAGTCCTCCGCCTGTCCGATGTAGGCCTCAAACTGCTTGGCGGCAATCCGCTTGCGCATCTCGCTGGAGACGCCTAAGAGCTGGATGGTGATCAGCGGCGTCATGGCCACCATGGCCACCAGACCGAAGGCGTCGGTCATCACACTGCCGCCCACAGCCTCGCAGGCCCCCATGGCGAAGGGGAGGAGGAAGGTGGCGGTCATGGGCCCGGAGGCCACGCCGCCGGAGTCGAAGGCGATGCCGGTGTAGATCTGGGGCACGAAGAAGGTGAGGGCCAGCGAGAGCACATAGCCGGGAATCAAAAACCAGAGGATGGAGATCCCCGTCAGCACCCGGAGCATGGCGATGCCCACCGAGAGGCCCACGCCCATGGAGAGACTGCGGCGCATGGCGTGCTGGGACACCGCGCCCATGGAAACCTCCTCCACCTGCTTGTTGAGCACGTGGACCGCCGGCTCCGCGGCCACAATGTAGTAGCCCATCACCATGCCCACGGGGATCAAGAGGAAGGGCCGGGGGCTCTGGGCGATGGTGGCTCCGATGAACTGCCCGGCGGGCATAAAGCCCACGTTGACACCGGTGAGGAAGAGGACCAAGCCGATGTATGTATAGACAAGGCCGCTGACGATCTTCAAGAGCTCGTTGCGCTTGAAGCGGCGGGTGAGGAGCTGGAAGAGGAAGAACATGGCGCAGATGGGCACCATAGCCCCGGCCACCTCCCGGACATAGGCGGGGAGCGCGGCTGCGAAGGCTTGGGCGGCGTCCCGCGTGGTGGCGATGTCCGCCATGCTCACCCCGTGGTAGCTGGCGCTGTCCGGCCGGTAGAAGCTGCCCAAGAGCAGTACGGCGATCACCGGCCCGATGCTGCACAGCGACACCAGACCGAAGCTGTCCCCGGTGGCGTGCTTGTCGCTGCGCACGGAGGCCAGACCAACACCCAAGGACATGATGAAGGGCACGGTGATGGGTCCGGTGGTGACACCGCCGGAGTCGAAGGATACGGGGATGAAGCTCCCCGGCGTCAGGATGGTGAGAAGCAGGACAATGGAGTAGAAGATCAGCAGCAGTGTGGAGAGGCGGAGCTTGATATAGGTCCGCAGTACCGCCAAGGCCAAGAACAGCCCCACTCCCGCCGCCACGGTGAAAATCAGCACGGTGCTGGGGATGGCGGGCACTTGGGTGGCCAGCACCTGCAGGTCCGGCTCCGCTATGGTGATCAGGAGGCCCAGCACAAAGGCGGCCAGCAGGGGAAGCGTCAGATGTCTGGCCCGGCCCATCTCCACGCCCATCCCTTGTCCCATGGGCGTCATGGAGATGTCCGCCCCCAAGGTAAAGAAGCCGATGCCCATGATCAGCAGCAGGGCCCCGAAGAGAAACAGCACCAGCGTCCCCGTCTGAATGGGGGCAATGGAGACACACAGCAGCAGGACGATGGCTGTGATGGGCAGAACGGAGGACAGGGATTCCTTGATTTTTTCCATCAGTTGGAGATTGATCCGCACAGCATTTGCTCCTCTCTACGCCTGTTTTCTTCAATTATACAGGAAGGCGTCAGAAAAGTATATGATTCCTTTGTATAAATTTTGTTAAGAACCTGCAAAGATGTCTCATGGTGCTAAGTGTACGGCTTTTCAAAGCGGCGTTTTGCCGATGGCGACAATCAGTCTGCTGAAGAGTACTCAAAGCTGGCATTTGAACTTGTGTACTGAAACAGGAGGCTGTCCCCGTGCCAGAAGCAGCATCGCACCTTTGCGCAGAGGCTCTCGTGGATGGTGCGCTCCATGCGGCCCTCCACCGGGGCACGGAGGGGCTGTCGCCGTTCGTTCAGCAGCTCCGCCTCCAAGCGGTACTTCCCTTGACGGATTACCGCCCCGGAAGGGGACCACGTCTCGATTTTGACGCCCCGGTAGGTGGCCAGACGGTATTCCTGGCCGCCATAAAAAACGGAGCAGATACAGCCGGTGAAGCTGCCCACAGGCAGAGGAATCGTCGCAATGGCGAGCATCAGACTGCCCCGCTCCGGTCCGTCAAAAAGGCACTGGGTCCAGAGGTATGCACTGGGAAAGGAGCGCCCCCGGTCTGTCTCGATATAACCGGTTCCCTTGGAGAAATCCCAGTGCTCGCCGTTCAGCTCCAGCGATCCCTCCAAGGGATGTCCCATGCTGATGATACCGTGGGAGCACTGCATCCCCGAAAAAAACCGAAAGGGTCCCATGATGTCGGATCGGAGGATGGTAAAGGGACCGTAGCGCAAGGTGCCCTGGAGGAGGAGACCGTCCCGCCGGACATGGAGGTTGAGTCCCTGTTCACTGAAGCCGGACTGTCCGATTTGCACTTGGAAGGGCTGTCGGGAGATTTGAAGTTGTGACGCCGGGTACTCCAGCCACCACGCCTGATCCCTCGTAATGATCTGGAGAGAGGCGGTGCGGTGCCCTTCTCCGTCAATATGAAACGCGGGGATCAGCGCCAAGGTCTGCCCCTGCGGGTTCTGGTGCTTGAAATACCAGCCCTCAAAATAGGGGCCTGTCCGGTTTGTGCCGAGAAAAAATCCCATGATAATCATCACCTCAGCTTCAGTTTTCCCTGAATCTGTGGATTTTATATGGGAGAAATATCCTTTAACCATTGGCGGGGCTACAGCACGTCTCCATGCTGCGCCTGTTGGGAATAAAAAATAAAGTGGGAGTTTTATCGGACAGCTCCTGTCGTAAACTATAAGCATAATATGAGATGGCAAGCCAAAAGGAGGATGTTCAATGAAACAAAAAATCGGTTTTTGGGTGGAACCCAAAGGGGACCCCGTCAACACTGCCCAAGCTGCATCTGAAAATCAAATCGCCGCACCGAGAAAGTCGCTGGTGAAGGTCTATTTTCCGCAGCGAGGCACAAATCTGTCCTACTTCAATGACCAGTTTGACCTCCATGTGGGAGACATCGTCTATGTGGATGGTAAGCTGGAGGGCCTGCCGGGGCGTGTGACCGCTGTGAATTACAGCTTCAAAATTAAACTCTCCGATTACAAACGGGTGATTGCCGTGGCAGACACGCATATCTCCGGAGAGCTCCGCTGGGCCGGCTCCCATTTAGTATCCTTTGACGCGCAGACGATTCCTTATGAAAAGATTATCACTTGGTTCAAGGCTCCTGACAAGGAGGAGGATGTCTATGTTTCCGGCGGTGATGATCAGGGGTTTCGGTTAGACGACCTCGACGGAATGAAGGTAAGCAGCGCCGTTGCGGAGCGCGGTAAAAACTACTACACGGAAAAACGGGTAGTCTATCTCTGCATTGATCGTGGTCATGGGCGGGGGATCGTGGAGGGCACCTCCCCCTATGAGATTGAGTTTGATTATAGCGGCGGAGAGATCAAAAACCTCGCTTGCAGCTGTTATTGCAGCGATCCCTGCAAACACGCCGTTGCCGCCATGCTTCAGCTGCGGGAGACGCTGAAGCTGCTGGAGGAGCAGGATGACTTCGATTGGAATAAGGGCGGTTACGCTGCAATGATCAGTCAAAGCACCTTTTTTGCCTATGCCATGGAGGGAAAAACAACCGGCAGTTTCGTGCTCGGGTGATTTCTTGTTCGCCGCAGGGCTTGCGTTTCCATGTCCAATGAATCGGGCGGCGGGCCTACGTGACAGCCCGCCGCCCGAAAATTTTCTGAAACACGCCTGTGGTATTTCCGTGGTCAAAAGAAATCACCTCAGTGAAATGCACCGGCCCAGAATGTGCGGACAGCACAAAAAGGCCCCTGGCAGGAAATATTGAGTATTATGCGGAGAGGCGTTGCGCAAGCGGCGCCTCTCCGGTTTTCAACTGGATGCGCTCGTGGTTATAGAAATCAATAAAATCGTCAATCAGTTCTTTGGCTTGCTGAAAAGTCCTGATTTTCTGCCGGTAAATGCACTCAGTCTTAAGGATAGAGAAGAAATTTTCAGCCATAGCATTATCATAGCAGTTTCCGCGTCTTGACATGGACGGTGTAATACCGTATTCTTGTGTCAGGTTGAAGTACCCTTGGGAAGTGTACTGGAACCCTTGGTCGCTGTGGAGGTGCAACTCCGCAGCGATCCTCTTTTTCTCCGCCTTCATGGCAAGGCGTATCGTGTCCAGAACTAAGTTTACCGTCTGCTGAACAGCGGTTTTGTAGGTCATAATGCTGTTGTCATAGAGGTCTCGGATGATAGACAGGTAGACAACCCCTTCGTCTGTATGGATATAAGAAATATCCGTCACCCATTTTTGGTTGGGAGCATCTGCGTGAAAGTCTCTGTTGAGGAGATTCTTATACTTGTGTATCTGCTGCCCCATCTGTACCCACTTCCTTGGTCTGCGGATTTCAGCCAAGATGTTATACTTCTTCATCACTCGCAGCACGGTTTTAGGGGTGTGGTGGATTCCCTGCTTCTCCAACCACAGCCACATCCTTCGGTAACCATAGGTCTGTCTGCATCTCTCTTGCTGTGACCGAAGAAGCTCGGCCAGCTCCGCATCCGGCTCCGGATTGCCAATTCGCTTGCAGAAACCGTAATATCCACTCCGGGACACTCCAAAGAATTGACACATGACCGATATGGGATACCGCTCCTTGTGCCGGTATATTACCATGTACTTTATACAGCCGCAGATGATCGGGGCCGTCCTCCTGACCATGCACAAAAATTCCCAGCCGTACCGCTCATAGAAGGAGATGTGGTCTGTGACCAAGTAGAGGGTGTCCACACCCCGGCGCACCATGTCCGCACAGGCGAAGCGTAGCAGGCGCCCGGCCAGTCCCCGGCGGCGGTACCGCTCCTCCATGTAGAGGGCACAGAGGTTGGGGCGCAGGTCCTTCCGCTGGTGGAAGTTATTCTTAATGCTTGGCGAACACCTCGGCGGCGTACCGGGCGGACTGGTTGGCGTCCTTGGCGTAGAAGTCCGCGCCGATCTGATCGGCAAACTCCTGTGTCACCACCGCGCCGCCCACCATTACCCTGGCCTTTACCCCCGCCTCCCGCAGGGCCCGGATGGTCACGGCGATATTCTGGGCGGTGGTGGTCATCAGGGAGCTGAGGCCGATCAGCGGGACGTCCTCCCGCACCGCAGCCTCCACCACCGCCTCCGGCGTCACATCCCGGCCCAGGTCCACAATGCGGTAGCCGTAGTTCTCCAGCAGCATCCGCACGATGTTCTTTCCGATGTCGTGGATATCCCCCTTGACCGTGGCCAAAAGGATGGTGCCCTTGCTCTCCGCCCCTTGGGGCAGGCGCCGGTTGATCACTGTGAAGGCGGCCTTCACCGCCTCCGCCGAGGCCATCAGCTGGGGCAGGAACAGCTCCCCCCGCTCATACCGCTCCCCCACCGTCTCCAGGGTGGGGACGATCCGGCAGTTGACCACATCAAGGGGGCTCTCTTGCTCTAAAAGGGCCTCGGTAACAGCGGGGACCTCGCTCTTGATCCCCCGGAGGATCAGCTCCTCCAAGCCGGCCTGAGGGCCCTCACCGGTGGTATGAGGCGCGGCGGCATAGGCGGCGATGTAGTCCGCACAGCCCTGATCCGCCCCTGAGAGTACCCGGACAGCGGCGATGGTCTCCATCACTGCCGGACAGCCGGTGTTCACAATGGCCAAGTTCAGCCCCGCCAACAGGGCGGCGGAGAGGAAGGTACAGTTCAGCGCCTCCCGGTTGGGCAGGCCGTGGGAGACATTGGACACTCCCAACACCGTCTTAAGCCCCTTCTCCCGACAGAGGCGGAGGGCTTCCGCCGCCGCCATCACCTCCGCGCCGCTGACCGAGGCGGCCAAGGTCAGGCAGTCGATGAAAAAGTCCTCCTTGGGAATCCCCGCGGCCTCCCCAGCCGCCACAATCCGCTCCGCCAGAGCACAGCGGGCGGCGGGCTCAGGGGAGATGCCCTCCTCGTCCAAGGTCAGGGCGATAACGGCGGCGCCGTACTTCTTCACAATGGGCAGAACAGCACCTATGCTCTCCGCCGTGCCGTTGACGGAGTTCAGAATGGGCCGTCCACTGTAAAGCCGTACCGCTTTCTCCAGGGCTTTTGGGTTGGCGCTGTCGATGACAAGGGGTAAAGGGGATACCCTTTGCAGCGCTTGCACCAGATGTGGCAGCGCCTCCACCTCGTCAATGTCCGGCAGGCCGGCGTTCACCACCAAGAAGTCCGCCCCCTCCTGCTCCTGCGCGATGGCCAGCTCGGCGGCGTAGGCGTAATCCCGCCGGTACAGCGCCTCCTTCAGACGCCGTCGGCCGGTGGGATTCACCCGCTCCCCCACGGTGGCGATGCTGTCGGCGGTCATCTCCACCACCCGCTGCCAGCCGGCCAGACGACAGACGCCATCGGGCTGCCGCCGGGTCGGACGACGGCCCGTCAGCAGGGCCTTCACAGCGGCGATGTGCCGGGGTGTGGTGCCGCAGCAGCCACCCAAGATGGCCGCGCCCTCCTCCAAAAACGCCGCCATACAGGCCGCGAACTCCTCCGGCCCCACTTGGAACACCGTCTGACCGTCCACCAGCTTGGGGAGGCCGGCATTGGGCTGAACAATGAGGGGCAGATGGGTACAGCGGACCATCTCACGCACCATGGGCAGCAGCTCCCGGGGACCCAAGGAGCAGTTGATTCCCACCGCGTCCACCCCCAGCGCCGTCAGTGTCACCGCGGCGGTCCTGGGCTCGGTGCCCAAGAAGGTGCGGCCGTCGGCGCCGAAGGTCATGGTGGCGAACACCGGCAGGCTACTGTGCTCCTTAGCCGCCAGCACCGCCGCCTTGCACTCCAAGAGGTCGGACATGGTCTCCACCAAAATCAGGTCCGCCCCGGCCCGGACGCCGGCCTCCACCTGCTCGGAAAAGAGGTCGTAGGCCAAGTCGAAGGGCATCTCCCCCATAGGCTGGAGCATGGCCCCCAAGGGACCGATATCCAGCGCTGTCAGGGACGCGCCGGCCTCCCGGGCCAACCGCACCGCCGCCTCAATATAGGGCGCGGGATCGCACCCCAGCTTGTGGCGGCTGGCGCCAAAGGTGTTGGTGGTGATGATGTCCGCCCCCGCCTCCACATAGGCGGCGTGGATACCCCGCACCACCTCCGGGGCGCTGAGATTCAAGAGCTCCGGCTTCCCCCCCGCCTGAAGCCCCCGCTCCTGCAGCATGGTGCCCATGCCGCCGTCAAACAGATAGTACCGGATTAAATCCAACATATGCCTCTCCCCTTTTCCGAATCGTCCGTTTTCCTGTGGTGAAATTGCTGGTATCATACCACCTTTTCCGCCCCGAAACAAGAGAAATTCTCACCGGCACGCCAAGGCGTCCAAATATGCCTCCGCCTCCCGCCGGGAGCGGAACACGGTAATCTCCCGCCCCTCCCCATACCGGGAGAGGTGCTTATAGATTGCCGGCAGCTGGTCCTGCGGAAAGTCCAGTATCCACTGGCGAAACTCGTCATCCAGCGCCTCCTCCACCCAAGGCATGTCCTCCCGCCGACGCCCTACCCGGGCCATCGCCCCGGCCAAACAGTCCTCCACCGGCAGGTCGAAGAGAAACACGGCGTCACAGGCGCGCAGACGAGGCTCGATGGTCCTTTGGTAGTTGCCGTCGATGATCCACCGCTCCCCGGCCACAAGCCCCAAGAGGCGGCGGTCAAAGACCTCCTTGGGGACCGTGGTCCGGTCCGGCAGGTGCCAGATCATGTCCAAGTAGTGCAGCGGCAGTCCGGTGATGTCCCGCAGCCGCCGGGCGAAGGTGCTCTTCCCTGAGCCGGGACAGCCCAAGACCAAGGCCCTCTGAAACATAGCTCTCCCCTCCTGTTGAAAAGCCCAACCGATTTCGGTTGGGCTTTGATCGTTCAATCCGACAGAGACGCGCCGATGACCACAAAATGTTCCGCCTTCCGGTCGTATATCGACCAGCAGCCGGTGCCCCACCAGTCGCTGCCGTCCTCAAAGTAGTTGGACCAAGTGTCGTTCCAATAGAACACCTCCAAAGCCTCCCCCTCCGGGAACAGGACGCAGTTCAGGCGCTCAAAGTCCCCCAACCAGTAGGGCACCCCATAGGGCGGGTGAAGGAACGCGTAACCATAGCAGAAATGTCCCGTATCCGTCTGCCAATCCCAACAGACGCCGGGCCTATAGGCGTCCCTCCGGGTCCTGTAACGCCGCAGATCCTCCGGAATAAAAAACAGCTCCTCACCGGTGATAGGGACGGCCTCCATCTTCGACTGCTCCACCCACACCTGAAAGCCGCCTTTTGTCCAGTGGTTTGAGATCCGCTCCCGGCCGTTCAGCAGGCCGAAGGCCGCCACTACCGCCTCCTTGTGGCTCTCCGCTCCCCGGTACGCCCCGTCAGAGCGGAGGATCACATAGTCCAAAAGGCACTCGCTGTACTCGTTTTTAATCAGCCTGTACCCCTCGTGGTCCGTCAGCTCTGTCATCATGCCAGCTCTCCCCTTTGATACGCCTCCAGCGCCCGATCCAGCACCGGCTCCAGCCGCAGGTAGTCCTCATAGCTCTCCGAAAACTCCAAGGGAATGTCGCACAGCTCATGCAGCACCCAGTCCACATAGTCCCGCCAGTAAAGCCCCTCGCCGTAGTAGTCCGCCACAAAGGGCCTCGCCGCCGGCGCCACATCCTCCTCCCGAAACTTCCCGTCACAGTACCGCAAAAAGAAGTCCGTCCCGGCCATCTCCCCCAGCCGCACCGCCTCCAAGGGCTCCTCCCGGTGCAAATCCCCCAGCATGTGCCGCCGGACCAGCCAAGTAAAGAAGAAGCCAATATGGGCACAGGCCCTCCGGGAGACCTCCAGACAGTCCTCCTCCGACAGCCCCGCCGCCTCTTTTTTCTCCAGCTCACAGTAGGTCCGCAGAGCCTTATCATACAAATAGTCCATCCGATCCAGATACATACGTTCCCTCCCCTTCTCTTCACTCTTCATACTGTTTCTTGATAAAAAGATATAAAAATCTTTTTATGGCGGCGTAAAACGCCGCCGTGCCTGCGGAGCGAGGCCGGGGGACTACACTTCCCCGTCCCTGTTGGGCGTTACTGTGTCACCTTCGTGCAAAGCTATCGGTGTAGTATCTCCTACTTGAGCTTTTGGTTAATTAGGTCTATCTCATCCGTCAATTCTTCGAGTTCATCCTCAGAAAGAACATGACACAGTTCAGAAGTAAATAGGCAATTCAATTTATTTATATGCTTTCTAAAGAACCTCAACTCATCGGCTGAATGGAAAGCCGCCCTGTAAAAAA
>JAAWSV010000080.1 GCA_022801715.1 Oscillospiraceae bacterium | reverse complement strand
CCGCAGCAGCTCCACGGACTGGAGCTGGGACACCTCCAGCATCCGGCGCACCAAGCGGCTCAGGCGCCGGCTTTCGTCGGAGATGATACGCAGGTACTGCCCCTCCCGCTCCGGGGGGATGGTGCCGTCCAGGATGCCGTCGGCATAGCCGGTGATGGTGGTCATGGGGGTCTTCAGCTCGTGGGAGATGTTGGCGATAAACTCCCGCCGCTGCCGCTCCGTCTGCTGAAGGGACTCAGCCATGGCGTTGAAGGCCTCCGCCAGCTCCTCCACCTCGTCGTCCCGGTCGGTGGTCTGGACCCGGGCATCGAAGTTGCCCTCGGCAAAGCGGCGGGCGGCGGCGGCCATCTCCTGGATGGGCCGGGTCTGCTGCATGGCGGTGATGGAGCTGGCCACAAAGGCGATGAGGAGCACGGTAATGGAGGTCATGGCGAAGATGCCAAGGAACCCCCGCCACATCCCCGTAAGGCTCTGGGCCTCTGTCACCGCCAACACCATGCCCTGGATATCCCCGGTGCCCACGGCATAGATGGGCACCGCCACAACGTACTTGCTGCTGGGGTAGATATTCAGGGCGGTCATCCCGGCGTAGCTGCCGCCGGCGAGGACCTTGTCGGTGATTTTGGCGGGGAGGGCCACCTCCTGCCCCTCCAGACGGTTGTCTGTGGTGAGCAGGGTGTTGCTCTGGGTGTCCCAGATGAGAAAATCAATGTCCGAGAGGGAGGAGGCCACCTGGGCGATGATGCGGATGCCCTGGTTCTCCCCGCCGAAGATGGGGCTGTAGAGAGGGTAGTCCCGGCTGTAGGTGGCGGAGAGCTCCGCCATCATCACCGCCTTCTCCTGCAGCTCCTCCTTCTTCTCGCTCATAATATAGGTATAGGTCAATGTAAAAAAGGAGGTCCCCAGCAGCAGCAGCGTCAGAAGCACCATGCCGGCGGTGAGGGCAAACTGCCGCCAGTAGATGCTGTGGAACCGGGATTTACCGCTCACCGTCACCCCTCCTCTCCCTTAGAAAAATCAAGCCCGCAGGCTGTTACGGAGAGCCGCGGCTCCCCGGAGGCGGGGAGGATAGTGCGAAAGGAACCCCTCTCCTGGGTTCCTTTCCCATTTCCGCGGCGCGCCGGGCCCGTCCTGCCGCTCACTTGCTCCGGCCCACCACCTCAAACTTGTAGCCCACGCCCCACACGGTCTTGAGGGTCCACTCCTCGGAGACGTTCTCCACCTTCTCCCGGAGGCGCTTGATGTGCACGTCCACGGTGCGGCTGTCGCCAAAGTAGTCAAAGCCCCACACCTCGTCCAGGAGCTGGTTGCGGGTGTAGACCCGGTTGGGCGTGGAGGCCAGGTGGTAGAGGAGTTCCAGCTCCTTGGGAGGCGTATCCACCTTCTGGCCGTCCACCGTGAGCTCATAGGAGTCCAAGTCAATGACCAGCTTGTCGAAGGTGAGGCGCTTGCGCGTGTCGTCGGGGATCTCCGTCCGCCGGAGGACAGCGTTGATGCGGGCGATGAGCTCCTTCATCTCGAAGGGCTTCACCAGATAGTCGTCGGCCCCCATCTCCAGGCCCGTGACCCGGTCCAGGACCTCGCTCTTGGCGGTGAGCATGATGATGGGCGCCCGGGAGGTCTCCCGGATCTTGGCGCAGACACTCCACCCGTCCATCACCGGCAGCATGATATCAAGGAGCACCAGGTCCGGCCCGATCTCCCGGAACCGCTCCACGGCGGTGCCGCCGTCGAAGGCGGTGGTCACCTCGAAGCCCTCTTTTTCCAAGTACATGCGGATCAGATCGGAGATATTCCGGTCGTCCTCCACGGCTAAAATCTTACGTCCCATCCGTCTTTACCTCCTGCGCCCCCCCTCTGGAGGCCGTCCCGCCGCGCCCGCGGCGCGCTTTTTCTCTATTATACCCCACAAGAGCCGGGATTGTTGAACAATTTGTAAAAATGGGGTGCTTCCTCCCGCAAAACCGACCCCTCAAAGGGTCTCCCGGTAGGCGATCACCCGGCACTTGGCCTCCCGCAGGCGGCTGAGAAGGCTCCCCAAGCCCACTATATTGGCCTGTGCGGTCCCCAAAAACACGGTCTGATCTGATCCGTTCTGGGCGGCAAGCTGCTGATAGAGCCCCTGAGCCCGCCCCGCGCTGGAGAGCGGCTTCTCCCGCATATCCAAGCGGCTCTCCACAAGGCAGTACCCGGCGTCCAGGAGCGCCCGCGCACCCTCGGCGCCGCCCTCCCCCTCCAGCCACACCAGCCGCGTGCGGACTCTGGCGGCCTGCCAGAGGAGCTCGTTCCCCCGCTCCGCCTGTGACAGGGCCTCCTCCCCGGCGGTGAGGCGCAGTGCGATCCCCTGCCCCGTGGCGGCGAGGGCACGGATCAGATCGCCGCTGCCCTCCATCTGCTCCGGCGTCAAAAGGAAGGTGGCCTGCGCCTCCTGCCTCGTCAGGGTGTCCACGGCGGACCGGGCGGAGGCAGTGTCGGCCACGGTAAAGAGGAGATAGACCCGCTGTCCGGTGTAGGCGGTGGGCGGCGTGGTGTCCGGCGTCTGCTCCTCCGGGAGGGAGCGGATATACTCGTTGTACCGGTCCCACATCCGGCTGGCGGCGGCATCCAGGAACACCGCGTCGTCCGCCAGCTTCACCGAGTCGCTCTTGATCCGGATCAGCGGCGCCGGACTGGCGGGGGTGTAGCTGTAGGTGAGCCCCAGGACGCTGGCCACCAGATCCACAGGGAAAAAGACATAGCTCCCCCGCTGGATGGCGGGGAGGTGGTAGGTGTTGTTCTGCCCGTCGTAGGCCTGCCCGGTCTCCAGATCGAAGAACAGGGCGGTGCCGATGGAGCGCAGACTGTAGAGCACCACGGGCTTGTTGGGGGGACGGGAGTAGGCCACCCCCAGGAGGCTGCGGTAGCTGCCGGAGAAGATCACGCTGGAGACGTAGAGGTGCCCCCCGGACCAGAAGGGCATGGTCTCCTGGGTCATCTCCAGGACCTCCTCGTTCACCGCCACCAGATACTCGCCGCCGGCCCCCGCGGCGGGGGGGAGGAGCTGTATGAAAAGGAACAGGGCCAGCAGAAGAGCGGCCGGCGGCCGCAGACGGCGGCGCATATCGGTTCACCTCACCTCAATACCGGGAATATTGCAGTAGAGTATAGCACAGATTCCGCCGTCTGGCAATCCTGTACTCTCCGCCGCCCTGTCTCCGCGGTCCGCCGTCCCTCCCCCTCTGACGACCTCTTTCGCCTAAAAAGTGCACCCCGCAGCTGTCCCATAACTTTCCAGCAACTCCTCCGGAGACAGGCGCCATCAAGACTTTCCACATTTTCCACCGAGTTTTCCACATCGTTATGTAAACGCTCACCGCTCCAAAAAGTGCAGCTGACACGCTGGCGGGAGAGGGAAATTATCCCTCTCCCGTCCTATGCGCCGCCCAAGACCAGCAGCACCACCCCGTACAGCGCGCTGGCCAGGGTGCCGAACACAATTACCGGTCCCGCCACCTGGAACATCTTTGCCGCCATGCCGGTGACAAAGCCCTCGCTGCGAAAGTCGATGGCCGGGGACACCACGGCGTTGGCGAACCCCGTCACCGGCACCAGCGTCCCCGCGCCGCCGTGGCGGGCGATCTTGTTGTAGAGATTCAGCCCCGTCAAAAGCGCCGAGAGGCCCACCAGCACAATGGTGGTCACGGTCCCCGCCTCGCCCTTGCTGAGCCCCATGGACAGTGCCGCGTCCATGATCCCCTGCCCGACGACGCAGATCAGCCCGCCGATGACAAAGGCCTTCCCCATGTCCACGGCGATGGGGGACTTGGCCGCCTTGCTCTCCACATAGCTCTGGTACTCCTTGTTGGACATCTCCATCTCTCGCTCACGCTCCTTTGGCCCATAGTATCCCCCCCGAGAGGCGGAAATATGCCTTGTCAAATCGGAAAAATGCGGTACAATAGGGAAAAGGAACGCCTCCGGCCGCGCCGGAAATAAGGAGGGCCCGATATGAAAAAGACCAGAACGCCCTTGGGCATCTACGTCCACATCCCCTTCTGCCGCAGCAAGTGCCTCTACTGCGACTTCTACTCCCTGCCCCAGGCGGAGGACCAGATCAAGCGGTATGTGAAGGCCCTCTGCGCCCACATCGCCCAGATTGCCCAGTACACCGGGGACTATCAGGTGGATACGGTGTACTTCGGCGGCGGCACCCCCACGCTGCTGCCGGAGCGGTATCTGACAGACATTCTGGAGCGGATCGCCCAGCGGTTCCGCATGGCCAGGGACGCGGAGATCACCATAGAGGCCAACCCGGAGAGCGCCCAAAACTGGCGGGCCCTCCGCCGCCTCCGCCGGGGCGGGTTCAACCGCCTGTCCCTGGGCGTGCAGGCCGCGGACGATGCCCTGCTGAAGGCCGTGGGCCGCGTCCACACCTTCGCCGACGTGGAGCGCGCGGTGGAGGCCATCCGCCGGGCGGGAATCAAGAACCTCTCCGCCGATCTGATCTACGGCCTCCCGGGACAGGACCTGTCCTCCTTTTTGACGGGTCTGGAGCGGACCATGGCCCTAAAGCCGGAACACCTCTCCTGCTACGGCCTGAAGGTGGAGGAGGGCACCCCCCTCTGCCGCCGGCGGGGGGAGCTGGACCTCCCCGACGACGACGCGCAGGCGGACATGTACCTCTCCGCCGTGGAGAAGCTGTCGGCGGCGGGGTATGACCACTATGAGATCTCCAACTTCGCTATGCCCGGCTTCGCCTCCCGGCACAACCTGAAATACTGGACCCTTCAGGAGTACGCGGGCTTCGGCCCAGGCGCCCACTCGGACCTGGGGGGGCTGCGCTACGCCTACACCCGGGACCTGACGGGCTATATAGCCGGCGCCCTCTCCGGGACGCTGGAGATGTCGGAGTCGGAGCGCCTGCCAGTGCGGGAGCGGGACACGGAGTATATCATGCTCTCCCTGCGCACGGCGGCGGGGATCTCCAAGCCGGTGTTTGAAAACCGCTACCGCCAGCGGTTCGCGCCCCTGGAGGCGGTGCTGCGCCGGTATGGGAAGCTGGGCTGCGCCCAGCCCACCGGGGAGGGGTGGCGGCTGACCGCCAAGGGCTTCCTCCTCTCCAACACCATCATCACCGACCTGTGGGAGGCCCACGGTCAGGAGAAGCTCCGGCGGGAGGCCGCCGCGGCCAGCGGGGACTTCCGTGTCCTGCTGTAGCCCGCCCGCCCCGCCTCCCTGGCTCTGCCGCGGGGGCGCCCTTGGTCCCCGGTTCCCCTGTGGGCGAAAGCCCCTCTGAAAGCCCCTTTTTATCCGGAAAAAAACACTTGCATTTTCACGGCGCCTATGTCATAATGTGGCTGTGATTGTGAAATCTTTTGCAAAGGGGTGCCCTATGGAGCCCATCTATGGGAAAAACAACAAGGAGGAGCTGCCGCTGGCCCACTATCTGGAGAAATTCCAGGCCGGGGACCCGGCTGAGATGGCCGCGCGCTGCCGCCTGCCCTTTGCCAACGGAGAGTTTACCGTCACACTGATGGGGGACCGCTTCACGCTCTCCCACCCGGACTTCGCCATCGCGGGGGACCGGGAGCCCACCAACCCCGAGCGCATTCTCTTTCTGCGCTACCTGTTGGACGGGCGGTATGTGGAGCCGTCGGGGGCCTATCTCACCTACCGGGAGTTTCCCTGGGGCGAGGTATACCTCCAGCAATTCACCGGGCGCTGCATCAAGCGCTTCGCCTTCAGCTACGGCAGCAGGCCGGAGGCGCTGCATCAGGTTATGGCGCGGCTGCCGGCGGTCCCGGTTCAGAGGGGGGATGTGGGCTACGAATTGACCCTGATGGAGGGACTGACCATGCAGTTTATCCTCTATTTAGGGGACGAGGAGTTTCCGCCCAACGCGCAGATTCTGTTCTCCGACAACTTCCGCCAGGCCTTTACGGCGGAGGACATGGCCAACATCGGAGACATCACCATCGGCAGGATGAAGGCCATCGCCGCGGCGCTGTAGACGCCGGGGGTGACGCGGTCTCCTGCCAAAAAAGCTCCCCAGCGGTGCCGTCGCGGGCCGCGCCGGGGAGGGGGACGTTTTCGCCGTCCCGACTGTAAAGGGTACAACCAAATAGGATTGGTAGAGTAAGAGTAAGCGCGTAAAGTGGCATGTGGCTGGGAAGTCGCCCTTGCACGAAGGCCCCCCGCGAAATAGGGGCTACGATGCTGCTCTGCATCCGCTACCGCACGAGCTACGGGCGTATGACGATACCAATTCGCGGGCCGGGGTCTATCCTCCGGCGGGGCGGATCGGTATTTTTTTATTCCCATTCCTTGTTGTTGGTAGCTTCTATGCTCACTTTTCCACCGAGTTCGTTATAAGGAGGAAATACGCATGAAGCGTAACCAGGTTTTTTCTACACACAACTTAGTCATGATGGCGGCGCTGGCCGCCATGCAGATCATCCTCTCCCGCTTTTTAGGCATCCAGGTCAGCGACACGCTGCGCCTGAGCTTTGAGAGCATCCCCGTGGTGCTGGCGGGCCTGTGGCTGGGGCCCTTGGCCGGCGGTATCGTGGGCTTTGTGGCTGACACCATTGGCACCATGCTCAGCGGCTACACTTGGTTCCCGCCCCTGGCCTTAAACCCCATTATGGAGGGCGTGGTGGCCGGCCTTTTGGCCAGGTACTTTATCCGCGGGGATATCGGCGAGAGCCGGGGCGCTTGGAAGGTGGCCCTTACCGCCGTGATTACCGGCATTCTCAACGCCTTTGTGGTGGGCCTGATCGGCTCTACACTGTTCAGCATCATGATCATGGAGAACACCACCGCGTTCCCGGTGCTGCTGGGGGCAAACCTGCTGCAGCGCCTGCCCACCAAGCCGGTGACCATCGCGGTCAACGCGCTGGCCGTAGCCGTCGTAAATCGAGCTGTCTACAAGCCCGTGGTACGGCGTATTGTATCAGGGGCATAATTTCCATAGATGTTTGGGCTGCTGTCAGGGGCGCCTGCTGCCAGAAGGCGTATTTCCGCCGCTTTGTTTTGAGATTTGCGGAAATTTCCCGGGTATTTCCTTGTATCGCTCTTGTAAAGTGTTGAAATTGTTCTGTTCCAAGGTTCTGATGAGGCCTTGGCGGCAGCCCTGTTTTTTGCTTGTTTTTTTGAATTTTTCCCGCTTTTTTGCCCAAAAACAGGTGGTTCGTTGCATCGGAAAAAGCAACTTGTTGCACGCGCCTTCCGCCGCGGACCATGGGCGTCCCCCCGCGGAGGGGAAGCGACGGAGAGATCACGCCTCCCCCTGCCGAGACGGCGGGGGGAGGGCGGCCCCGCTTTGAAGGGGGGCGCTCTGTAAATTCCCCAAGGGGACTCCGCGAAAAAATCAGCACCGTGCCCTGCGGGGCACCAGAAGAAATCAGGTAAGAGATATGAACTACAATGAAGCACTCTCCTATATCCACAGCGTCTGCTGGAAGGGATCTGTCCCCGGGCTCAGCCGGACCACGGAGCTGCTCCGGCGGGTGGGCCATCCGGAGAGGACACTGAAATTTGTCCACATCGCCGGGACCAACGGCAAGGGGTCCACCGCCGCCATGCTGGCCTCTATTCTGGAGGAGGCCGGGTTCACCGTGGGACTCTACACCTCCCCCTTTATCAACCGCTTCAATGAGCGGATGCAGGTGAACCATAGCCCCATCTCCGATGAGGAGCTCTCGGAGCTCACCGCCTGGATTCGGCCCCACGCCGACACCATGGACGACGCCCCTACGGAGTTTGAGCTGATCACCGTGCTGGCCCTGGAGTTCTTCCGCCGCCGGCGCTGCGACATCGTTATCCTCGAGGTGGGCATGGGCGGCGCGCTGGACTCCACCAACGTCATTGACGCCCCGGAGGCGGCGGTGATCACCGCCCTGGGGATGGACCACGTGCGGGAGCTGGGACCCACGCTGGCGGACATCGCGCGGGCCAAGGCCGGGATCATCAAGGCCGGGTGCCACGTGGTCAGCTACGGCGGCAGCGCCGAGGCCGATCCAGTGATCGAGGCCGTCTGCCTGGAGAAGGGCGCGGTCCTCCACCGGCCCGACTTTGACCGGATTGTGCCGGGGAACTTCTCCCTCAGCGGGCAGGACTTCTCCTACGGGGACTACACCGATCTGCACATCCCGCTGGCCGGGGTCTACCAGCTGCGCAACGCCGCCGTGGCCATCACCGCCGCGGAGGTCTTGCAGAAGCGGGGCTGGCATGTCACCGCGGAGCACATCCGCCGGGGGCTGGCCGCCACCCGGTGGCCCGCCCGGTTTGAGGTGCTCCGCCGCGACCCGGTGTTCATTGTGGACGGAGGGCACAATCCCCACGGTATCCAGGCCACGGCGGACAGCTTACAGCGCATCTTCCCCGACCGGAAGTTCGTCTTTGTCACCGGCGTCATGGCCGACAAGGATGTGGAGAGCATCCTATGGCTGCTGGTGCCCATGGCGGAGCGGTTCTACACCGTGACGCCGGACAACCCGCGGGCCATGAAGGCGGACCTTTTGGCCCAGCGGATCGGCGCGCTGGGGGCCACGGCCCTGCCCTGCGCCAGCGTGGCCGACGGCGTGGCCCAGGCGATGGCCTTCGCCGGCGCCGACGGCGTGGTCTGCGCGGTGGGCTCGCTGTATATGAGCGGGGAGGTTCGGGAGTGCTTTTTGCAGGAATGAGGCGTCAGGAATCGTCAGGATTTCAAGGGCGTTGTGAGGTTGCACAAGGGTATTGTGAAATTCTTGTCATTCCTGTCACTTGTAAATTCTGCCTAGGTTTGTTACAATGCCAATAGGAGCGCCGGGCTGTGAACCGATGGGCTCCTTTGACTGCGGGGAGACCGCAGTGACCTTTGTTATTGGCGCCGGGGTCGCAGACGATTGAAGCGCGGCGTCAAAATATAATTTTCCCCGGGGGTGGTGAAATATCCCGGGGAACAAGGAGGATTCCTATGGCTATTGAATTCAAGGACGGCAAGTATGTTGACCCGGTAACCGGGCGGGTGACCCTCGATCCCACCGAGTACAAGGACTGGCAGATCGCGGAGGAGGCGGAGCGCACCCTGCCCTCCGTGGAGGAGTTCCGCGAGAAGCTGGGCCTGCTCCCCGAGGAGATCATCCCCTACGGCAAGACCCCTAAGCTGGACTTTATCAAGATTATGAACCGCCTCAAGGACAAGCCCGACGGCAAGTTCATTGAGGTCACCGCCATCACCCCCACCCCCCTGGGCGAGGGCAAGTCCACCGTGTCCCTGGGCCTGGTGGAGGGCCTTGGCAAGTTAGGGCTCAACGTGGGCGGCTGCCTGCGTCAGCCCTCCGGCGGCCCCACCATGAACGTCAAGGGCACCGCCGCCGGCGGCGGCAACGCCCTGCTGATGCCCATGACCGAGTTCTCCCTGGGCCTCACC
>JAAWSV010000079.1 GCA_022801715.1 Oscillospiraceae bacterium | reverse complement strand
GGCGGCATCCAGTCCACCACCAACGCCACCCGTCAGGCCACCGCCGAGGAGCTGGCGGAAAAGGCCCTGCGGGCCTTGGACGAGATGATGGGCTTCGGCGTCACCACCTGCGAGGCCAAAAGCGGCTACGGCCTGTCCACCGAGCACGAGCTGAAGGCCCTCCAGGTCATCCAGGACCTTCAGCGCCGCCACCCCATCGACATTGCCGCCACATTCATGGGCGCGCACCTGGTCCCCGCCGAATACAAAGCCGACCGGGAGGCCTACATCCGCCTCATCTGCGAGGAGATGCTGCCTCAGGTGAAGGAGCAGGACATCGCCCAATTCTGCGACGTATTCTGCGAGGCCGACACCTTCACCGTGGAGGAGTCCCGGCGGGTGCTGGAGGCCGGCCTCAAATACGGCCTGCGCCCCAAGATACACGCCGACGAGATTGAGGCCATCGGCGGCTCCCAGCTGGCCGGCGAGCTGGGGGCCATCTCCGCCGAGCACCTGATCGTCTGCCCCCCCGATGGCATCGAGAGCATGGCCAGAGGCGGCGTGGTGGCCTGCCTGCTGCCCTGTACCAGTCTCTACCTGGGGGCGTCCTTCGCCCCCGCCCGGGACATGGTGCGCGCCGGCGTACCGGTGGCCATGGCCAGCGACTTCAACCCCGGCTCCTGCCCCTGCCTGAACATGCAGCTGGTAATCAACTTGGGCTGTCTCAAGTACCGCCTCACCCCCGAGGAGGTGCTCACCGCCGTCACCCTCAACGCCGCCGCCGCCATCGACCGGGCGGGGACCGTCGGCTCCGTGGAGCCGGGGAAGCAGGGGGACCTGGTGATCTGGGAGGCCGCCGACCTCAACTACCTCTGCTACCGCATGGGCAGCAATCTGGTGCGAAATGTGATCAAGGGCGGACAGGTCCGCAAGGGAGCGGACAGACTGTCCCAATGAGGAGGAAATTATGGCAAGACTGGTAGAGTGTATCCCCAACTTCAGTGTCAGCAGAGAGCGGGACCCCGCCGTGTTCCAGCGGCTGGTGGACACCGCCAACAGCGTCCCCGGCTGTACCGTATTGGATGTGCAGTCCGACGGGGACCACAACCGCTGCGTGTTCACCTTTGTGGGCTCCCCGGAGGCCGCGGGCGAGGCGGCCTTCCGCCTGACAAAGGTGGCCACGGAGGCCATCGACATGACCAGGCACCAGGGCCAGCACCCCCGCATGGGGGCCACCGACGTGATCCCCTTCGTCCCCACCATGGATGTGACCCTAAAGGAGTGCGTGGCCCTGAGCAAGCAGGTGGCCCAGCGGATCTGGGAGGAGCTGAAAGTCCCCTCCTTCCTCTACGAGGACTCCGCCTCCTCCCCGGAGCGGATCAACCTGGCCAAGGTGCGCTCCGGCCAGTTCGAGGGGATGCCGGAGAAGCTGAAGCAGCCCCAGTGGGCCCCGGACTACGGCGAGCGCGCCATCCACCCCACGGCGGGCATCACGGCCATCGGTGCCCGGATGCCCCTGATCGCCTACAATATCAACTTGGACACCACCGATCTGGAGGTGGCCAACCAAATTGCCCGGGCCATCCGGGCCGCCAATGGTGGCTTCAAGTACTGCAAGGCCATCGGCGTCATGCTCTCCGACCGGGGCACCGCCCAGGTGTCCATGAACATGGTCAACTACGAGGGCACCCCCCTGTACTACGTCTTTGAGATGGTCCGCGCCTTGGCTGACCGCTACGGCGCCCGGATCGTGGGCAGCGAGCTGGTCGGCCTGGCCCCCGCCAAGGCCCTTTTGGACTGCGCGGAGTACTACCTGAAGCTGGAGAATTTCGACTGCCGCAAGCAGGTGATGGAATACCACCTGATCGGCATGGAGTGAGGAGGGCCCTATGAGACTGTCAGAACTGCAGGTGGACGCCTACACGCAGACCTTAGCCGACGCCTCGCCGGCCCCCGGCGGCGGGTCGGCCTCCGCGCTGATGGGCGCCCAAGGGGCCGCTCTCACCGCCATGGTCTGCGCCCTCACCTTGGGCCGCGCCGCCTGTGCCCCCCACCACCCCCTGGCGGAGGCCGCCCGCACAGAGGCCGAGACCCTGCGCCGGCGCTTCTTGGACGTGATGGAGCGGGACACGGAGGCCTTTTTGACCGTCAGCGCCGCCTACGCCATGCCCAAGGCCGACGAGGCGGAGCGTGCCGCCCGCTCCGAGGCCATCCAGCAGGGCCTTATGCGCTGCACCCAGACCCCCCTCCTCATGATGGAGCTCTCGGTGCAGGCCCTGACCCTGACGGCGAAGCTCCTCGGCCAGTTCAACCAAAACGTGGCCAGCGACTTGGGCGTGGCCGCCCTCTCCCTGCGCTCCTGCGCCCAGGGGGCCTGGTTCAACGTGCTGATCAACATCGGGATGCTGAAGGACCAAGCGCTGTCGGCGCAATACAGGGGCCAGGGCGAGGCTTTGCTCAGCGAGGCCCTGTCCCTGTCGGAGCAGATCTGCCAGTCCATTGCGGATCTCCTGTAGCCGCCCAGCCGCCTCGCCGGGATAGTTCCCCTGACCACATCACAAGAAGCCATCTCCAGGGAGATGGCTTCTTGCTGTTCCGCCCCTCAGCAGGGCTTATACCGGCGGATCTTGCTGGTGGAATACCCGGCCTTCACCAGCCCCTCCGCCACCATCAGGCCGCAGACGACGCCGTCCAGCACGGGGACCCCCAGCTTGGCGGACATCTGCTCCGCCATGCCGGCGAACCCCGCGCAGCCCAGGACGATCACCTCCGCCAGATCCTCCTCCAGCGCCACCTGGGCGGCACTGAGGTAGGGCCCCTCCACCGTGGGATCGTCAAAGTCGTCCTTGGGTCCCCGCACCGAGGCGCAGCAGCCCTCCAGATGGTACTTGCGGATCACCGCCTCCTTGTTGGGGATGGAGTGCTTGCCGGCACTGACCACGGAGAAGGAGTGGCCCAGCATACTGGCGATTTTCATCGAGGCCTCGCCGATGCCCACCACGGGCCTGTCGGTGATCTGCTTGAGCAGGTCCAGGTTGGGGTCGCAGTGGCAGGCCACCACGAAGGCGTCAAAGGCCGCCTCGTTGTCCCGGACGATCTGCATCATGCCCGGGGCGGCCAGCGCCTGATCGGTGTAGTAGTCGATGTACTCCGGCGCCCCGGGGGTGGCTATGGTCTCCACCTCAAAGGCGTCCCCCGCGTAGTCCGCGGCCGCGCGCTGGATCGCCGCGGTCATCTCCTGGCTGCTGTTGGGGTTGATAATCAGTATTCTCATATGTGCCTCCTCCGCTGTGGATACAGCTGGAAAAATCTGCTTTTCGCAGTCACAGAATACCACCCCCCTCCTCCCCCCGTCAAGGCGCTGGCTATATATTCATTCAATGGCCTCTATTGCGCCCTCCATATGGGGAAAAGCGGCAAAGAGGCCCCCCGGTTTTTGTCAGTTGTCACAACCGAGGCCCCCCTGCCGCCATCTATTCCAAACCCACATACCCGGCCTTCCATTCCAGAATAGCCCGCCCCGGCCCCGCCGCCAAATCGCCTCCGCCCGCCGGGTTTTTGCTATATGTCCATTCATATAGCACCCATCTGTTTTTGGGGATAGTTGGGGCCGTTTTGGGGCAAATCGGCCCCCTCCGCCGCCGGAAAAAGATTTGACAAGCGCCATAGAAACCGATATACTCTCCTCATAACCCGCCGGCCTATGGGCAAATAGACCACTTTCCCCTGTCGAACCCCCGCGGTTTCTGGTAAATTTTCCGTTTCCCCCCTGTTTTTCAGGCCGGACGCCTCTATTGACACCCCCGCCCCGCCCCCTGCGCCTCAGGCGCATACCAAAGCTGGTCTCATTATATCAAAAACGCAATAGCGGCCGCCTTGGCGCGGCCTAAACTCTCAGAAGGGAAGGAAGAACAGATGTCGAACCCAACCCCCATCCGCGACCCCTGGAACGAGCTGCAGCCCCTGTTCCGCCCCCGGTCCGTCGCCGTCATCGGCGCCTCGGAGAAGCCCGGCCCCGGCCTTCAGGTCATCGAGAACCTGCACCAGCTGGGCTATACCGGCAAGATTCTCCCCATCAACCCCAAGTACGCCCAGATCGCCGGCCACCCCTGCTATCCCTCTCTCACCGCGGCGAAGGAGGCCGGGGAGAGCGTGGACATGGTGGCCATCCTCCTGGGCCGGGAGCGGATCATCCCCGTGCTGGAGGAGGCCGCCCGCGTGGGCGCCAAGGCCGCCTGGGCCTTCGCCGCCGGCTTCGGCGAGCTGGACGACACCGGCAGGGAGCTGGAGCGCAAGCTCATAGAGGTCTGCCGGGACAACCACATCCACTTCGTGGGCCCCAACTGCGTGGGCTACCTGAACCCCTCCGTGGGCGCCGGCACCTACAGCGCCCCCGCCCCGGCGGTGATCCGGCGGGGCCACATCGGCATGGTGGCCCAGAGCGGCTACCTCAGCATCGCCGTTGCCAACAGCCAGCGGGACCTGGGCTTCAGCCTCCTGGTCTCCACGGGCAACGAGTCCCTCATCGACTGCACCGACGTCATGTCCTACATGCTGGAGGACCCGGAGACCCACGTGATCATGGCCTTCGTGGAGCAGTTCCGCAGCCCGGAGAAGCTGAAGGCCGTGGCCAGGCGCTCCCGGGAGGTGGGCAAGCCCATCATCTTCATCAAGGTGGGCCGCTCGGAGATGGCCCAGCGGGCCACCAGCGCCCACACCGGCGCCCTGGCCGGCTCCGACCGGGTGCAGGACGCCCTGTTCAAGAAGCTGGGCCTGATCCGCGTGGACGACTTGGACGAGATGTTCGAGACCGCCATCCTCCTCTCCTCACTCACCCACCGTCTGCCAAAGGGGAATGGCGTCTTTGCCGTCACCCTCTCCGGCGGCGTCATCTCCCTGATGGCCGACGTGGGGGAGGACATCAACCTCCGCTTCCCCCCCTGGTCCGACGCGGGCAGGGAGAAGGTGAAGTCCCTCCTCTCCTCCTACTCCAACGTAAACAACCCCCTGGACGCCTGGGGCAGCGGCCGCATCGAGGAGTTCTACGAGACCTGCCTCCTCACCGCCGCCGCCGAGGACACCGCCGACATTGTGGTGGTGGTCCAGGACGTGCCCGGCGGCATGGCGGAGCGGCAGGTGCAGCAGTATTCCATCGTGGCCCGCGCCGCCGTGGAGGCCGCTAAGAAGATCGACAAGCCCATTGTCATGGTGAACAACGCCTCCACCGGCTTCCACCCGGAGATCAAGCGCATCCTGAACGAGGGCGGCGTCCCCCTGCTCCAGGGCACCCGGGAGTCCCTGAAGGCCATCGCCAACCTGGTCAAGTTCGGTACATACCGCCCCGACAGCGCGGTGCCGGCGGACACCGCCCGCTTCCCCGCCCTGCCCGCCCACACCGCCAAGGGCCTCACCGAGTACCAGAGCAAGCAGGTCCTCCGCCAGTACAGCATCCCCTGCACCCGGGAGATCCTCTGCGCCGACGCCGAGTCCTGCGTCCAGGCCGCCGAGAAGCTGGGCTATCCGGTGGTCATGAAGGTCATGTCCCCCCAGATTCTCCACAAGACCGAGGCCAAGGTCATCGCCATCGGCCTCGCCTCCCCGGAGGAGATCCGGGCGCAGTACCCCCTCCTCATGGAAAACGCCCAGGCCTTCGCCCCCGCCGCCCAGATCGACGGCATGCTGATCCAGGAGATGGCCGGCAAGCCCGTGGCCGAGGTGATCTTAGGCATCACCCAGGACCCCCAGTTCGGCCCCGCGGTGGTCTTTGGCTCCGGCGGCATCCTGGTGGAGGTGATGAAGGACAGCGCCATCGGCATCCCCCCCCTGACGAAGGAGGCCGCCCTATCCATGGTCCGCTCCACCAAGGGCTGCAAGCTCCTCACCGGCTTCCGCGGCCGCCCCAGGGCCGACATCGGCGCCCTGGCCGACGCCCTGGTGCAGGTGAGCCTCTTAGCCGCCGAGGGCGCGGACAAGATCGCCGCCCTGGACATCAACCCCCTCCTCATCTACCCCGAGGGCCAAGGCGTCTTAGCCGTGGATGCCCTCTTAGAGCTGAAGGAGTAATTCCTCATTCCTAATTTGAAGAAACTAAAAAATGGAGGTATATACATTGAAAGCGTTACTTTCCGGCAACGAAGCCATCGCCCGGGGCGCCTATGAGGCCGGCGTACAGGTGGTCACCGGCTACCCTGGCACCCCCAGCTCCGAGATCGTGGAGACCTGCGCCAAGCTCTACGGAGACGAGGTCTACGTGGAGTGGTCCACCAATGAGAAGGTGGCCATGGACGCCGCCGCCGGCGCCGCCTACTCCGGCAAGCGGGCCATGGTCACCACCAAGCAGGTGGGCATGAACGTGCTGATGGACTCCCTGATGTACAGCGTGTACACCGGCGCCGAGGCGGGCCTGGTGGTGGTCACCGCCGACGACCCCGGCCTGTTCTCCTCCCAGAACGAGCAGGACAACCGCTGGTACTCCCGCCTGGCCAAGATTCCCACCCTGGAGCCCGCCGACAGCCAGGAGGCCAAGGACTTCATGAAGCTGGCCTTCGAGCTCTCCGAGAAGTTTGACACCTCCGTCCTCTTCCGCAGCGTCATGCGCATCTCCCACTGCAAGACCGTGGTGGAGCTGGAGGACCGGCAGGAGAACCCCAGGAACTTGGAGAAGTTCCCCCGGAACCTCCCCAAGTACAACTGCACCGCCATGTACGCCAAGGAGATGCACCTGATGATCGAGGAGAAGATCAAGCGAATCTCCGAGTACGCCGAGACGCTCCCCATCAACCGGGTGGAGTGGAACGACAAGAAGCTGGGCATCATCACCAGTGGTGTGTGCTACGCCTACGTAAAAGAGGTGTTCCCCAACGCCTCCGTCCTGAAGTTAGGTCTCACCTACCCCCTGCCCCCCAGGATGATCCGTGACTTCGCCGCCGGTGTGGAGAAGGTGCTGGTCGTCGAGGAGCTGGACCCCATCTTAGAGGAGCAGATCAAGGCCATGGGCGTGGACTGCGTGGGCAAGGAGTACTTCCCCCCCTGCTTCGAGCTTCTGCCTGACCGCCTGATGGACATCGCCCTGGAGAAGGGCCTTCTCACCGAGGACCCCCGCCGGCAGTCCACCCAGCCCGTGGACACCCTGCCCCCCCGCAGCCCCGTGCTGTGCGCCGGCTGTCCCCACCGCTCCACCTACTACAACCTGGCCAAGATGGACATCGCCTGCGCCGGTGATATCGGCTGTTACAACCTGGGCGCCCAGCCCCCCTTCCGGGCCCAGCACACCATGGGTGCCATGGGCGCCTCCATCGGCCAGCTCCATGGCATGTCCATCGCGGGCCTGCCGGAGGTCCGGGTCTGCACCATTGGCGACTCCACCTTCTTCCACTCCGGCCTGGCCCCTCTGGCCAACATGGTCCACAATGAGAGCCGGGGCTGTGTGATCCTGATGGACAACTACACCACCGCCATGACCGGCCACCAGGACCACCCGGGCACCGATTATAAGGTGCTGCGCACCAACAAGGCCCGGAAGATCGAGATCGAGCCGCTGGTCCGCGCCCTGGGCGTGAAGATGGTCAAGACGGTCAACGCCTTTGACGTGAAGGAGGTAGAGGAGGGCCTGAAGGAGTGCTTGGCCTACGATGGTCCCTCCGTGCTCATCACCCTGGGCGCCTGCTTCCAGCTGAGCAAGAAGATCGAGTGCACCTACGAGGTGGACCCCGCCAAGTGCATTGCCTGCCAGCAGTGCTTCAAGGCCGGCTGTCCCGCCATCATGGTGTCCGACGAGGTGAACCCCAAGACGGGGAAGAAGAAGAGCAGGATCGACCCCACCCTCTGCGCAGGCTGTAGCATCTGCTCCCAGATCTGCCCGGTGAAGGCGATCAGCAAGAAGGAGGCTTAATCAATGAAGGGTATGAATTTCATGATCGTGGGCGTGGGCGGACAGGGTACCATCCTCGTCAGCGACATTCTGGCCGAGGTGGGCATGCTGGCCGGCCTCGACTCCAAGAAATCCGATATCATGGGCCTGGCCGTCCGGGGCGGCAGCGTGTCCAGCCACGTGCGCTGGGCCGAGAAGGTGGGTTCCCCCATGAACATGCTGGGCACCGTGGACGTGCTGATGGCCTCGGAGCCCATGGAGGCCATGCGGGCCGTGGAGTATCTGCGGAAGGACTCCACCGTGATCTGCAACACCTACCGGGTCCAGCCCATGCTGGTGTCCACCGGTCAGGCGGAGTACCCCAGCGAGGCGGAGGTGGCCAGGTGCTTAGGGGACGCCTCCAGCAGGGTTATCACCTACGACGCCACCGCCAAGAGCCTGGAGATCGGCAACGTAAAGACCATGAACATTGTGCTCTTAGGCACCCTCTCCACCCTCACGGACATCGCCCCGGAGATCTGGGAGCAGGCCATCACCAAGTACGTCCCCGCCAAGGCTTTGGAGAAGAACATCGCGGCTTTCCGCGCCGGCAGAGAGGTGAAATGATATGAAGATCATGGTCATCAACCCCAACTCCTCCCAGCACATGACCCACCACTTGGACGAGGTTTTGCAGCAGATCAAGGATGCGGACACCCAGCTCACCGTCTGCTGCCCCGAGGGGGGCCCTATGGCCATCGAGAGCGCCTATGATGAGGCCATGTGCCTCTCCGGCCTCCTCCCCTTGGTGAAGAAGGCGGAGACCGAGGGCTACGACGCGGTGATCTTAGCCTGCTTCAGCGACCCCGGCCTGGAGCAGGCCCGTGAGATCGTGAACATCCTGGTCTGCGGCATCCAGGAGATTGCCGTCCACGTGGCGGCCATGATGGGGGCCAAGTTCAGCATCCTGACCCTCAACGCCGAGCGGGTGCCAAGCAAGCAGAAGGACATCTACCGCTACAAGCTGGAGCGGGGCCTCGCCAGCGTGCGCCCCATCGGCCTCAGCGTGGCCCAGTCCGACGAGGACCCGGACCTGGCCCGGGCGCGGATCAAGGCCGTGGCCAAGACCTGCGCCGAGGAGGACGGCGCCGAGGTGGTGGTCCTGGGCTGTGCCGGCATGGCCGGCTACGCCGAGGAGGTCACCCGTGAGCTGGGCCTCGTGGTCATCGACCCCTCCTCCGTGGCCCTGAAGGTCACCGAGGCCTTGGTCAAGACCGGCATCAAGCCCTCCAAGCGGGGTCTCTACGCCTATCCCCCCTCCTTCATCCGCGAGGGTAAGGTATAAACGCACCGAGCATGGGCATGGCATCATGCCCATGCTCAGTTTCCGTGAAAATTTTTATTTTTCCTCAAGTCCGCCTTGTCATACACTGCGACAATGTGGTATGATATGAAAGATGCGACTGGACCGGGGCGGTCCCCCGCCGGAGACCGGATGTTTCGGCGGCGGACTCAGGTAAACGTGCAACCAAGCGTGCAACACCCCCCATGTTTTTCGCGATTTTTCACCCAAAAACAATCAAAAACAGGAGGAATTTCAACGATGAATTTTGCGGA
>JAAWSV010000078.1 GCA_022801715.1 Oscillospiraceae bacterium | reverse complement strand
GGGCGGCGGTTTGTCGGCGTGTTTTGGCAGACCGGTTGTAGGGGCGGACATTGTCCGCCCGTTTTCCCCAAATCGGCGGACCATCGGGAGAACGGGCGCGCAATGTGCGCCCCTACAGACGCGGTGTTTTGCCGGAGTGGTTCGATAAACCGATTGTATGGCGGGACGGCCTCGGCCCGCTGTAGGGTTTGTCGGAGGGGTTTCGGTGGACGGACACGGCGCGCCGGGGT
The DNA here is from genome assembly GCA_022801715.1 of Oscillospiraceae bacterium. Lineage (GTDB taxonomy): Bacteria > Bacillota > Clostridia > Oscillospirales > Oscillospiraceae > CAJFPI01. Next base: position 9,287 of record JAAWSV010000078.1, on the reverse strand, counting down.
CGTCGCGCTCTACGAGGGCGGCGGTTTGTTGACGTGTTTGGCAGACCGGTTGTAGGGGCGGACATTGTCCGCCCGTTTTCCCCAAATCGGCGGACCATCGGGAGAACGGGCGCACAATGTGCGCCCCTACATTTTCTCAGAAAAAACATTTTTTTCATAACTCTATTGACTTTTGTATGTTCATGATATATTATATTTGTATACCCAACAAGTGAGGTGATATGGGTGTCCCCAAGAACTGGAAGGCCCCCTAAAGTCGAGGGAGCGCGCAGGTGCAAAATCAACCTGCGAATTTCCGAAGACGAGCTGCAAAAGATTCAGGACTGCGCTGACCGCATTGGAGGTTCGAGGACAGATGCGATTGTGCAGGCCATTGAGCTGCTGCGCAGGGAGCTGGACAAAAAATAGAGTGTTGGGCGCCCTACCAAGCAACACCAACACTCTAAAGCACCAAACCCAAGGAGCGGTAAATCTATCCCCACAAGGAGTGGTAAACCCACAAGGCGTGGTAAATCTACCCCCAGAGGAGTGGTAAATCTAACTATACCACTCCTCTGGGCAAAATGCAAGGAGGAAACATCATGCAGGACACGGAATGGTACCAGGATCTCTTATTAAATCTGGAGGTGCCGCTGGGCCGCCTCGGCGGCACGATAAACGCGATGGAGCTGATGCTGCTGGGGTTGGAGCAGGTGAAGGATCCCTATGCGGATGGGCTCTACATGCTCTGGGACTGTCTGCGGGAGGCGGAGGAGGCCCTGCACCGGGCTTTGTCTCTGGAGCAGTGAGCAGAATAAGAGGACGCCGCCCTTCCGGGCGGCGTCCTCTTTCTTATTACACGGATGCCTTCAGAGCGTCGATCATGTCGGTGTGCTCCCAGGGCAGGTCTATGTCGGTGCGGCCGAAGTGGCCGTAGGCGGCGGTCTGCTCGTAGATGGGGCGGCGGAGGTTCAGCTTGGTGATGATCTTCCCCGGACGCAGGTCGAAGAGCCGGCGCACGGCCTCGCTGAGCTTGTCATCGGCGGTCTTGCCGGTGCCGTAGGTGTCCACCAGCACGCTCACCGGCTCGCTGACGCCGATGGCGTAGGCCAGCTCGATGTGGCACCGCCTGGCGAGGCCTGCGGCCACAATGTTCTTGGCGATGTACCGGGCCATGTAGGCGCCGCTGCGGTCCACCTTGGTGGGGTCCTTGCCGGAGAAGCAGCCGCCGCCGTGGCTGGCGGAGCCGCCGTAGGTGTCCACGATGATCTTCCGGCCGGTGAGGCCGCTGTCCCCTACGGGGCCGCCGATGACGAAGCGGCCGGTGGGATTGATGTAGAACCTGGTGTCCTTGTCGATGTACTCGGCGGGGATGGTGGGCTTGATGACGGTCTCCACAACGGCCTCCCGGAGGGATTCGATGGAGATGTCGGGGCTGTGTTGGGTGGAGATGACGATGGCGGGGCAGCGGAGGACCTGGCCCTCCTCGCCGTACTCCACGGTGACCTGGCTCTTGCCGTCGGGGCGGAGCCAGCTCAGCTCCCCGCTCTTGCGGACGGCGGCCAGACGGCGGGTGAGATCGTGGGCCAGGGCGATGGGGGCGGGCATCAGGGCGGGGGTCTCGTCGCAGGCGTAGCCGAACATCATGCCCTGATCGCCGGCGCCGATGTCCTCGTCGCTCTGGCCGTCCACGCCCATGGCGATGTCGCCGCTCTGCTCGTCGATGGTGGTGAGCACGGCGCAGGAGCGGGCGTCGAAGCCGCAGGCGGGGTCGTTATAGCCGATCTTCTCCACGGTACGGCGGACGATGTGGGGGATGTCCACGTAGCACTTGGTGGAGATCTCGCCCATGACCATCACCATGCCGGTGGTGGTCACGGTCTCACAGGCCACGCGGCCGTAGGGGTCCTGGGCCATGATGGCGTCCAATACGGCGTCGGAGATCTGGTCGCAGACTTTGTCGGGATGCCCCTCGGTGACGGATTCGGAGGTGAAAATGCGGTGTGCCATTTTTATGTACTTCCTTTCTGTGATGTCACTTGCGTCAATCAGGAGTCAGGCGTTTTGGGGGAACGAAAAAACACGCCCCCCGGCGGAGCGTGCTGAAAACCGGGTGTTTCCTCATCTTGCGCTGACCGCCGGAATTGGCACCTTGCTGAAGCAGGTTGCCGTGGCTTCATTGGGCCGTTCCCTCCGCCACTCTTGATAAGGTATGAAATTGTGTGAGTATAGTATAGGGGCACCTTCTCTGTTTGTCAATGGGTTTTTGAAGGAAAATACAATTTTTTTGCGGGGATTGGGGCGGGGCGGCGCTTGACATTCCCCGGAAAATTGTATAGAATGGTGGGCAATACAGTGAACAGTGAGGAAGAGGACAGTGCGCCGCTTGGGCCTGCGCAGAGAGCCGCCGTTTGGTGCGAGGCGGAGGGGCCGGCGGCGGAGGATCGCCTTGGAGCTGAGGGCTGAAGATCAGTAGGCACCTCCGGATGCCCCCGTTATCGGGCAGCTTTTGAGTGGCCGGTGTTTTGCGCGCCGGCAAGAAGAGTGGTACCGCAGAGGTTTGCGCCTTTGTCTCTTTGGGGGACAGAGGCGCTTTTTATGTTGGGAAAGGAGCTTTCGCTATGGCCATCGACGTTGTCATCACACAGAGGGGGATCTTCAAAGCCCCCCTCACCGAGGCGGACCTGTCCCCCGCCGGCCTGCGGATCGGCCACTGGAATCAGGCCGGGGCCCTGGACCCGGGGCCGGCCGCCGACGGGCGGGTGCTCTGCGACGGCGCCCAGCCGGGGCGGGGGTGCTTCCTCCGGGCGGTGCCGGGGGAGAAGGGGAGCGTGGGGCTCCGCCAGACCCTGCCCTGTACGCCAAAGGACCTGGAGGTGTTCTACAGACTGGTGAAACACATCTGCCAGGTCTGGTCCGTGGTCCGCTTCACCCAAGACGGCACGGAATACCGCCTGAGCGACATCCCCCAATTGAAGGAGGGACTGCTGAAGAGCTGCGCGGGGCTGCTCACCGCCATGGCGGAGCGGTGGGAGGCCGACGGCGAGGGCGTCCTCACCGGGGCGGTGCTCCCCCTCTACCTCGAGCCGGAGGCCATCGCGCGGCTGAAGGGCGGGGACTTGGCGTTCTTCCAGAGCTACCTGTCCCAGAAGCAGGCCGGGGACCGCTACTACGCCAAGCCCAGCTTCTACCGCCACGACAACGGGGTGGATATTCTGGGGCTCTACGCCGTCACCGAGGGGGTGGAGAGCATCTTCCCGGTGCGGCCCTTTGTGCCGCCGCTGTACAGCGTCTACTTGCAGGACTTCCATGTGACCGACGAGCAGGTTGCGGAGTGGCGGGTGTCCCTCAACCGGGTTTGGGAGGAGAATGGACAGCTCACCGGCAAGACCTTGGGGTATGTGCCCTTTGAGGATTTTGCCCAGCGGGCAGGGCTAAAACAGTGCCCGTGGTTTGACGCCAAGCATGTGGTGGTTCAGGTGGACGATCTGACCAAGGCGCTTGGGAATGAGGAGTGAGGAGTCAGGAATGGTGAAGAAGCGGGTGGAGAGGCGGCCGGGGCCGGCGCTGCGGGAGGCCATGCGGGCGGAGGAGGTGCTGGAGGTGCTGCGGGGGCGCTTTCACAGGCCCGCGTGTGCGCTGCGGCTGTCCCAAGGGCCTGTTACCGTGTTTGACAGCCACATCGGCGGGCTGCCCTACTGCCCCCGGGAGGGGGAGCCGCCGGTGGGGGAGGACGGGAGACAGCTGCGGCTGATGGTACAGATCAATTTTGCGCAGATGCCCGGGATGCCGCCCTTTCCGGAGCGGGGGATGCTGCAATTTTTTCTTCCCGACCACGACCCCTTGGTGGGGCACCGGGGGATGGAGCACTGGACGGAGCAGAAGGACTGGCGGGTGCTCTACCACCCGGAGATCGACCCCACTGTCACCGAGGAGGAGGTCCGGGTGAAGGTCACCGTGGGGCCGGCGGTGGCGGAGGAGGGCCGGGAGCGGCGCTATAACAGTGCAATACTTGTCGATAACTTGGTCTATAAACTCCACTTTGAGCCGGTTCGGGAGGAGGGGATTACCCGGAGCGACTTCCGCTTCTGGCCCCAGTTCTTGAAGGCATGGGGGGATACCTGTGATGAGCCGCCGCCGGAACAGTTCTGGCCCAAGCGGAGGACAGAAGATCCCGTTTCCTTGGATCAAATGGAGGCCGACAGGCTCTGGCAAGAGCTGGACGACGACGCCTCGGGCCGGACCAGTAAGATCGGCGGTTATCCTGCTTTTCCCAAGGGCGACCCGCGCGCTGTCCTGCCCATGTGTGCCGACGGAGAATGCCCCTATGATACCGTTTTGCTCCACATAGAGCCCGACTTTCGGGATGTGGAGGACCTTTCTCAGGGGTACTATCCCCTCTGCTTTGGGGAGGATGGCCGGGCGGTCTTTCTCATGCGGGAGGAGGACCTGCTCCGACGGGATTTCTCCCGAGTGGGGTACTACTGGCAGGACAACTCCGACGCGGCGTACTTTAAGGAGCTCTGCGGGGAGGAGTGGAGACCGTCGGCGCGGCTTGCGTTTTCGCCGGTTTAGAAGGAGGAAGATTCTATGACCATAGAGGAGTGTCGGGAGTATCTGCCGGAGGGCTGGATTGCTCCCATTCAAAATGATCCGGTGCTGTGGGAGATCTTTGAGGAGCACGAATATGACCTGGAGCAGGAGGCGGTGCCGCCGTTTCTGATTCAGGAGCTGCGGGACGGGAACATAGACCGTCTGCGGCCCATCCTGTCCCTCTACGGCCAGCCGGGGCTGGAGATGCTTCGGGGGCTGCTGGAGATTGACGAGGCCAGTCGGGACACGGCGGTGAGCACCGCCCCCGACGGGCAGACGGCCTACGCGGCCTACTTCTTCGCCCGGTTCTCCGAGGCCCGCAGGCAGGAGGCCATTGACGCGGTCCGGGCCTATATCCGGGCCATCAACCGCCTCTATCGGGAGGAGCTGGACGAGGAGGCCCCTCTGGATGAGGACGGGGAGATCGAATTTCTCTCCGGACAGGAGGGGCGGGACTTTGAGGAGAAGGTCCGCATGGCGTGGATCAACGGGGGGCCTGCGCAGGAGGTGGACCTGGATGAGCTGCTGGAGTGGTATCAGGACCTGACGTACCGGAGGGACTGCGAGGACATCTCGCTGCTGTCCGAGGCGCTGTACCACATCAGCTGCGATTTCTATCTCTCCTACTTCCTCCGGTGGCCTATGTTTGACACGGAGCGGGAGAACCCCTTCCTCGGCTACTTCGAGCTGTGGAAGCTGGGGCTGCATGTCCACTTCCCCGCCCGGGACCGGGCGGTACTGGTGAGCTGAGGAGGAGATACCATGGCGGATGAACCCATCAAATTGACCATACAGGACACCCCGGACAAGCTCCGCCCCTTGGCCGAGGAGGCCGCCCGGTTTCTCGCCGGCGTCCTCGGAGAGCTGGCGGAGGCGGAAAATCGGAGCTTCGCCCAGTACACCCGGCTGTACAAAAAGGGGCGGGTTGTGGAGTTTCGGGACGGCGTCCGGGAGGAGATCACCGACACGCAGATGTGGAAGGCGAAAAGCCAGGCCCGCTTTGCCGCCCTGCTGGACCCGCACTGTACGGAGAAGCACATTGCCCAGCGGCGGGAGTGCCTTCACAGCACGCACTTTCCCTCCTCCTTCAACTGCATAAAGACCGGCTGTGAGCTGGTGGTAACGGCGAAGAGCGCCAAAAAGGCGGAGGTGTGGGTGATTCCTGCGAAGGGACCGATCCCCTTCGATCTCCGGGATGCCGACACCCGCTATTTGGTGGAGGACGCGCGGGGCAGCGGGCACAGCGCTCAGTTTTACAACTACTTTCAGAAGTTCCGCTTCGTCCTCCGGCGGGAGGGGGAGGGGTGGCGGATTGATGAGGTGTACAACGCCGCCGCCAGTCAGGACCGCTATCGGCGGGACTACTATTTTTAGGAGGTGGGTGCTGTGGCTCTATGATCGTGCGCCACCGCCTCACGCTGCGGCCCGGGGAGCCGGACTGGCTGATCGCCAAGGTTGAGTACGGCTATGGCGGCGGGGCGGAGTGGCACGTGGACCACTATGTGTGAGGGGAGGAGAATATGGTAGAATTGCAAAAGGATATAGAAATAGAGTTGGCAAAATACTTGTTGGAAAAGGTCGAACATGTAAAATATCCAGCGACCTGCACCTATAAAGATGCCGTGCTGGAGCTGGGAAAACGGTTAGGCCGCCCTGTAAATGCGCATTTCGGCCTGCGGCATCCGCTGGGAAAGATACTGGAACTCTGTTTTGAGCTTGACCTGCCCCTGCTTTCCGCACTGCTGTATAAGAGCACCGGAGGGAAGCAGCAGGGAGCAGGTGAAGGTTTTTATACGCTTGCGCGTGAATTCAAGCCTCAATATAAGGATATGTCCCCCTTTGACGCATGGAAACAGGAACTTGCGCTGATTCGAGCGTGTGAGGATTGGACACCACTGAGAAATTATTTGGATAAATGTTAGGAGGAAACATAAAAATGGACTACAACAAGACCATCAATCTGCCCAAGACGGGCTTTCCCATGCGGGCGGGGCTGCCGGCGCGGGAGCCGGATATGCTCAAGGGGTGGGAGGCGCTGGATCTGTACCACGCGCTGCTGGAGAAGAATGAGGGCAAGCCCCTGTACTCCCTCCACGACGGCCCCCCGTTCTCCAACGGGGCACTGCACATGGGCCACGCCCTGAACAAGTCCATCAAGGACTTTATGGTCCGCGCCGCCGCCATGCGGGGGTACTACACCCCCTATATCCCCGGCTGGGACAACCACGGTATGCCCATTGAGAGCGCCATCATCAAGCAGAACAAATTGAACCGCAAGGCCATGAGCGTCCCCGAGTTCCGCACCGCCTGCCACGAATTCGCACAGCACTATGTGGACGTGCAGCGGGAGGGGTTCAAGCGCATGGGCGTCATCGGCGACTGGGAGAACCCCTATCTCACCATGGCCCCCTCCTTTGAGGCCGAGGAGGTCAAAATCTTCGGGGCTATGTACAAAAACGGCTACATCTACAAGGGGCTGAAGCCGGTGTACTGGTGCCCCCACGATGAGACTGCCCTGGCCGAGGCGGAGATCGAGTATCAGGATGACCCATGCACCACCGTCTATGTGAAGTTCCAGGTGCAGGACGATCAGGGCAAGCTGGGGCAGTATGGGGATGTGTCGAAGATGTTCTTCCTCATCTGGACCACCACCATCTGGACCCTGCCCGGCAACCTGGCCATCGCCGTCCATCCCCGGGACAGCTATGTGCTGGTGAAGGCAGACAATGGGGAGATGTATATTCTGGCCGAGGCGCTGCGGGACAAGGTGATGAAGATCGGCGGCGTGGAGCAGTATGAGACCGTCGCCACCTTCCAAGGGCAGGACTTTGAGTATATGCTGGCCCGGCACCCCTTCCTAAATAAGACCTCCCAGCTGTGCACCGCCGAGTATGTCACTATGGACAGCGGTACCGGCTGCGTCCACACCGCCCCCGGCTTCGGCGCAGACGACTATGAGACCTGCAAGCGGTACAAGATCGACATGGTGGTCCCCGTGGACGATCGGGGCCGCCACACCGACTACGCCGGCAAGTACGCCGGTATGAAAACCGAGGAGAGTAACCCGGTCATTCTGGCCGACATGAAGGAGAGCGGGGCGCTGTTCGCCAGCGAGGACATCGTCCACTCCTACCCCCACTGCTGGCGGTGCAAGCACCCCATCATCTTCCGGGCCACCCCCCAGTGGTTCTGCTCGGTGGAGTCCTTCAAGGACGCGGCTGTGGCTGCCTGCGAGGACGTGCGCTGGGTGCCCGGCTGGGGCATCGACCGGATGAAGTCCATGATTCAGGAGCGGGCCGACTGGTGCATCAGCCGCCAGCGCCGGTGGGGCCTGCCCATCCCCGTGTTCTACTGCGCGGACTGCGGCAAGCCCATCTGCACCGACGAGACCATTGCCGCCGTGTCCGCCCTGTTCGGGGAGAAGGGCTCCAACGCTTGGTATGAGATGGAGGCGGCGGACATCCTCCCCAAGGAGTTTGCCTGCCCCCACTGCGGGAGCAAGTCCGGGTTTACCAAGGAGGAGGACACCTTGGACGGCTGGTTCGACTCCGGCTCCACCCACTTCGCGTCCATGCAGAAGGATCAGGGCTTCTGGCCCGCCACTGTCTATATGGAGGGGTTGGACCAGTACCGCGGGTGGTTCCAGTCCTCCCTGCTCACCGCCGTGGGCGCGCTGGGCAAGGGCGCTCCCTTCAAGGAGTGCGTCACCCACGGCTGGACCGTGGACGGCGAGGGCAAGGCCATGCACAAGTCCCTGGGCAACGGCGTGGACCCGGCGGATATCTTTAAGAAGTACGGCGCCGACCTGATCCGTCTGTGGGCGGGCAGCGCCGACTACCACGCGGATGTGCGCTGTTCCGACAACATCTTTAAGCAGCTGTCCCAGAATTATCTGAAGTTCCGCAATACCGCCCGGTACTGCTTGGGCAACCTGGACGGCTTCGATCCCAACCGTCTGGTGGGGCCGGAGGAGATGGCGGAGCTGGACCGGTGGGCGGTGACTAAGCTGAACGGGCTGATTGAGAAGTGCTTTGCCGCCTACGACAACTACGAGTTCCATGTGGTCAGCCATGCCATCAATGACTTCTGCGTGGTGGAGCTGAGCAGTTTCTATTTGGACATCATCAAGGACCGGTTGTACTGTGAGGAGAAGGATGGCACTCTGCGGCGCTCCGCTCAGACGGCGCTGTGGCTCATTTTAGATACCATTACGAAGCTGTTCGCTCCCATCCTGGCCTTTACCTGCGACGAGATCTGGCTGGCGATGCCCCATCGGGAGGGCGATGATGCGCGGAATGTGCTGCTCAATGAGATGAATAAGCCCTTTGCGGAGTACGCTCTGGACAAGGACGCCATGGCCGCTTGGAGCGGGCTGATTGACGTGCGCAACGCCGTCAATGCCGCCTTGGAGCAGGCCCGGAACGAGAAGAAGATTGGCAAGAGCCTGGAGGCCAAGGTTATCCTCAGCGAGGCTGATCCGGACGCGCTTTTCCTGCCCGGTATGGATGAGAACGCCATGGCGGACGTACTGATTGTCTCCCAAGTGGAGCGCCGGAAGGGCAGCGGCAGCTTAGACGTACAGGTGGAGCCCGCCGCCGGCGAGAAGTGTCAGCGGTGCTGGAAGGTGCTCACCGCTGTGGGTACGGTGAAGGAACACCCGGCCCTCTGCCCCCGGTGCGCCGCCGTTGTGGCCAAACTGCCGGCAGAAGAATAGG
>JAAWSV010000077.1 GCA_022801715.1 Oscillospiraceae bacterium | reverse complement strand
GGAATCCCTCCACCGCCTTGCGGCGGTCCCCCTCCCTTTGGCAAGGGAGGCTATGGCGCGGAGCGCCGGGAGGGTGGTGGACGGTGCGCCCTGCTCTTTAAGAAAAGAAGCGGAGTTCGGGGCTGCGGGCGTGGGCCTCTAAGCCCTCTTGGCGGGCGAAGGCCGCGATTTTGGCGGTGTCGGCGCGGAGGGCGGCGGCGGTGTAGTAGGTGAACTGGGTGCGCTTTACAAAGTCGTCCACGCCGAGGGGGCTCATGAAGCGGGCGGTGCCGCCGGTGGGCAGGGTGTGGTTGGGGCCGGCGAAATAGTCGCCCACCGCCTCCGGGCAGTACCGGCCCAGGAAGACGGAGCCGGCGTGGCGGACCTGACTCAGGTAGTCGAAGGGATTGTCCACACAGAGCTCCAGGTGCTCCGGGGCGATGGCGTTGGATATCTCCACCGCCTCCTCTATGGTGTGGACTAAGATGATCTTCCCGTTCTGGCGGAGGGAGGCCTGGGCGATCTCCTCTCGGGGCAGCTGGGGGAGCTGGCGCGTCAGCTCCTCCTGAACCGACCGGGCCAGGGCGGGGCTGTCGGTGACGAGGACGGCGGTGGCCATCTTGTCGTGCTCCGCCTGGCTGAGGAGGTCCGCGGCCACCTGCGCGGCGTCGCTGCCGCCGTCGGCAATGACCAAAATCTCGCTGGGGCCGGCGATCATGTCGATGTCCACCAGGCCGAATACCTGCCGCCTGGGCGCCGCCCACGCGAAAGACCCGGTCCACCCCGGCAATGGCCGCGGCGGCCAAGATCACCGGGTGGATGTCCCCGCCGCAGGCGGGGGGCGAGACCATCACCACCTCGCCGCAGCCGGCCAGCTTGGCGGGGATGGCGTTCATCAGCACGCTGGAGGGATAGGCGGCGGTGCCGCCGGGGATGTAGAGCCCCACCCGGTCCAGGGGCGTCACCTTCTGGCCCAAGATCACGCCGGGGCGCTCGGTGACGGTGAAGCCCTCCCGGACCTGCCGGCGGTGGAAGTCCCGGATGCGGTCCGCGGCCTCCTCCAGGATGGCCCGGAGGTCCCCGCTCAGGTCCGCCGCCGCGGCCTGGAGGCGGCTGGCGGGAACCTCGAGGTCCGTCAGCTCCGCCTGGTCAAACTCCCTGGCGTACCGGCGCAGGGCGGCGTCCCCCTCCTGCCGCACGGCGCGGAGGATGGCGGAGACGGCGGCGCCCACGTCGGGGCCCTCCGCCGCCTCCCGCCGGAGGATCTGGGAGAGGGGGAGCTGGTCGATGGAGCAGATGGGAATCATGGCTGTACCTCATTTCTCTCCGCCTGCCGGAGGGCGTCCACACGGCGGCAGAGCTGGGTAATCCGGTCGTATTGGAACTGGTAGCTCACCTTGTTGGCGATCAGGCGGGCGCTGATGGGGAGGATGGTCTCCCTAAGCTTTAGGTCGTTCTCCAGCAGGGTGGCGCCGGTCTCCACAATGTCCACGATCACGTCGCTGAGGCCCAGGATGGGGGCCACCTCGATGGAACCGTGGAGCTCGATGATGTCAATGTCCCGGTTGAGGGCGCTGTAGTAGGACCGGGCGATCCGGGGGAACTTGGTGGCCACGCGGAGGGTGCGGTCCATGCTGTCCCGGAAGGTCCGGGGGGCCGCCACGCACATCCGGCAGCACCCCAGTCTCAGGTCGGAGAGCTCGTAGACGTCCGGGCGGTACTCCAAAAGGATGTCCTTCCCGGCTACGCCGATGTCCGCCGCCCCGCGCTCCACGTAGATGGCCACGTCCGAGGGCTTGACCCAGAAGTAGCGCACACCCTCCGCGGCGTTCTCGAAGATCAGGCGGCGGCTCTCCTCCAGGAGGGAGGGACAGGGGTACCCCGCCTGGGCGAGGAGCCGGTAGACCTTCTCCCCCAGGCGGCCTTTGGGCAGGGCTATGTTCAAAAGCCGCATCTCACACCACCTCCCGGATCTCGCGGGCCTTCAGTCCCTCCGGCACAGCGCGCTCCACACGGACGGAGAGGCCCTGGGCGCGGAGGGCCTCCGCCTCCGCCATGGCCCGTTGGGGACTGACGGAGGGGCCGCAGAGGAGCAGGATGTCCACATCGCAGCCGGCCTCCTCCGAGCCGTACCGCTCCAGGAGGTTCAGGTACACGGCAAAGCCCACGGCGCCGCCGTCCTTACCCATCTGCCGGAGGAGGCTGTCGTACCGGCCGCCGGAGAGGACGGCCCGGGGCAGGCCCGGCAGGAAGCCCCGGAGGATCAGGCCGCTGTAGTAAGAGGCGTTGTCCACCATGGAGAGGTCGATACGCACGTGCCGGGCCAGGGGGCCCAAAAGGGCGCAGATGTCCGTGAGCTCCTGTAGGCCGGCGGCCATCGTCTCGTTGGCGGCCATGGCGCGGAGGGGAGGCAGTGCCTCCTCCGGTCCGCCCCGGAGCAGGGCGATCTGGCAGAGCTTCCGGCGGTACGCCTCCCCGATCCCCCACTGCCGGCAGAGGGCGGCGATAGCGGGGGCGTTCTTCTCGCCAATGGCGGTGAGCAGCGCCGCGGAGGCGGGCTCCGACGCGCCGGCGGCTATCAGGAGGCCCGTGACCACCCTTAGGTGGCTCAGGTTCAGGAGGTAGTCCCCGCCGCCCACGGCCTCCAAGCTCTTGGCGGCCAGCAGGGCTACCTCGGCCGCGGCGTGCAGGTCGATCTGCCCGATGCACTCCAGCCCCGCCTGCAGGATCTCCCGGTAGCCGTGGGCGCCGCTGTCGGCGCGGTAGACATTCTCGTTGTAGTAGACCTTCTCCAGGGCGCCGGAGGCGGGCTTGGCGTTTTTGACGATGGAGAGGGTCACGTTGGGTTTCAGGGCCATCAGTTTCCCGTCGGTGTCGGTAAAGGTGGGGATGTGCTCGCTGGGGAGGAAGCTCTTGCTGCGCACGTATAGGTCGTACTCCTCGAACTTGCTCATCTTGTAGTAGGTGTAGCCGTACTGTCCGTACAGCTCCCGCAGGCGGGACACCGCCCGCTCCCCGTTTTTCAGGCTGCGCTCTGGGATGATCATGGCGTAGGCTCCTCCGCTTCGCTGTCACCGGCCTCCGCTATGCGGGGCAGGATGGTGGTGTAGCCGCCGGCGCCGTAGGTGTAACAGCGGTTTACCCGGCTGATGGTGGCGCTGGAGGCGCCGGTCTCCCTGACAATCTCACTGTAGACCATCTGCCGGTCCAGCAGGCGGGCCACCAGCAGGCGCTGGGACAGGTCCAGCACCTCCCGGGTGGTGAGCAGGTCCTCGAGGAGGGCCCTGCACTCCTCCTCCGTCTCCAGCGACAAAAACGCGCGGACCAAGAGGTCCGTCCCCCTGTGGGAAAACAGATCCATAGACACTCTCCCCCTGACAGATTTTTTTTCGGGCGCGGGCGCTCTTTACTGCTTTACTATGATAGAGCGGCAGCGTGCGAAAGTCAAGAGGGGATTGTGTAGAAACCGGGGGGGGATGGCGGGGGGTGTTTGGGCGGTTTAACGGAGGGAGGGGATGCTGGGTGCGTCGGTTGGCGGGGGGCGGCGCGCCGGGATCATCGCGCCCTGCAGGGGACACAGTTGATTTTTGTGTGTTTTGAGTGGTTGAGGGGAGAAGGGAGGTTTGTTTTGAAAGAAAACCTCCCTTTACAACTTCTTAACATCCGATTATGATATACTATAAAGACAGGGTTTTTGAAGTGAAATCCTATATGGGAGGTGTATCTTGGCGCGATGAAAAAGACGTTTCATGAGTGGTTTCGGGTCTCCTGGCGGGACACCGGGGTGTCCCTGGCCATTCTTTTGGGGGCGGTGGCGCTCTGCGCCGTCCTTCTGCGGCTGGACCCCAGCGGGGGGTACGCCTCCATGGTCTTTGTGCTGGCTGTGGTGTGCATCGCCCGCTATACCGCCGGCTATCTCTACGGGATCTTTGCCTCCTTTGTGGGGGTGGTCTGCACCAACTATATTTTCACCTACCCCTATTGGTCCCTGGATTTTACGGTGGCCGGCTATCCTTTGACCTTTTTGGCCATGCTGGCCGTGTCCATCGTGGTCAGCGCCCTGACGACACAGATCAAGGACCATGAGCGGCTGCGCTCGGAGACGGAGAAGGAGAAGCTGCGGGCCAATCTTCTGCGGGCCATCTCCCACGATATCCGCACCCCCCTCACCTCCATTGTGGGGTCCGTCTCCGCCATCTTAGAGAACGGGGACAAGCTCCCCCGGGCCGACTGCCGGGAGCTGCTCACACACGTGCAGGAGGAGGGGCAGTGGCTGATCAACATGGTGGAGAACCTGCTCTCCATCACGCGGATGGAGGACGGGGGCGCCCTGCTCAGCCGCCAGCCGGAGGTGCTGGAGGAGGTGGCGGGCAGCGCCGTGCAGAAGTTCCGCCGCCGCCACCCGGCGGTGGAGGTGTCCATCCAAGCGCCGGAGGAGATCGCGCTGGTGTCTATGGATGTGACGCTGATGGAGCAGGTGCTGATGAACGTGATGGAGAACGCCGTGATCCACGGGCAAAGCACCACCGCCATCCGCATCTCCTTCCGGCAGGAGCGGGAGACGGTGACGGTGGTCATCGCCGACAACGGCGGCGGCGTGGCACAGCACCTGCTGCCCCATATTTTGCAGGACACCTACGCCCAGTTTCAGGACCGCCGGTCGGACACCCGGCGGAATATGGGGATCGGCCTGTCCGTGTGCCGGACCATTATTGCCGCCCACGGCGGCGTCATCGCTGTGAAAAACACCGAGCAGGGGGCGGAGTTCGCCATCACACTGCCCCTGACCGGAGAGGAGGAGACCGATGTTTAAGGACAAGATACTGGTGATCGAGGACGAGGCGGGCATCCGCAGCCTGATCGCCGCCGTGCTCACCGCCAACGACTACGACCCCATTCTCTCTGTCAGCGGCGCCGACGGCATGAGTATGCTCACCTCCCACTGCCCGGATCTGCTGCTGCTGGACCTGGGGCTGCCGGACATGGACGGGATGGAGATCATCCGGTCGGTCCGGGAGTGGAGCACGCTGCCCATTGTGGTGCTCTCCGCCCGGAACCACGAGCGGGACAAGGTGGCGGCGCTGGACGCCGGGGCCGACGACTATCTCACCAAGCCCTTCGGCGCGGCGGAGCTGCTGGCCCGCATCCGCACCGCCATACGCCACACCCGCACCCAGCTGCCCAGCAGCATGATCGCCAGCTCCGGGAAGTTCTGCACCGGGGAGCTGGTGATCGACTACGACAAGCACTGTGTCTTTCTCCGGGGGGAGAATGCCCGGCTCACCCAGGGGGAGTACCGGATTGTGGCCCTGCTGGGGAAGTACGCCGGGCGCGTGCTCACCTACGACTTCATGATCCGGGAGCTCTGGGGGCCCAAGGCAAAGAGCGACAATCAGATTCTGCGGGTGAATATGGCGAATATCCGGCGGAAAATTGAGGATAATCCCGCCGACCCAAGGTATATTGTCACGGAGATGGGCGTGGGATACCGGATGGTCGAGGGGGAGTAAGGGGCGCGATGGGTCGATGGAGCGGGCGCACAATGTGCGCCCCTACAGGCGTGCTGTATGGGAAAACGGCGGGTTTGGGCGCTCCCTTGAAGATGTCTCTTGCGCAGCGGGTGCTAAATGTGGTATGCTGTAGGCAAAAGGAAAAAGCTGGCGCGCTTTTTCCGTGGGACGGAAAGGGGAAGAGCTATGGGATACGCATTTGATATGGCCCGGCTGGAGGCCGCGGTCGCCTCCCTCTATGGCGGCGCCGCCGCCGCGGCGCAGAGGGAGCGCTACCGCGGCCTGCTGCGGGGACTGGAGGAGACCTTCGGACACCGGGAGGACATCGCCGTGTTCTCCGCGCCGGGGCGGACGGAGATCGGCGGCAACCACACCGACCATCAGCACGGCAAGGTGCTGGCGGGCAGCGTGAACCTCGACGTAATCGCCGCCGTGACCCCCAACGGGGAGGACGTGATCCGCGTCAAGAGCGAGGGGTTCCCCCTGTTCGCGGTAGAGCTGGGGGACCTCTCCGTGCGGGAGGAGGAGCGGAACACCTCCGCCGCGCTGGTGCGGGGGGTGGCCGCCTGGTTCAAGGGCCACGGCTGTACGCTGGAGGGATTCGACGCCTATCTCACCTCCAACGTGCTCAAGGGCAGCGGCCTCAGCTCCTCGGCGGCCTTTGAGGTGCTCATCGGCAATATCCTCAACGACCTGTTCTTCGACGGCAAATGTACGGCGGTGGAGCTGGCCCAGATCGGGCAGTACGCGGAGAATGTGTACTTCGGCAAGCCCAGCGGCCTTTTAGACCAGATGGCCGCCTCGGTGGGCAACATGGTCACCATCGACTTCGCCGACAATGCCAATCCTGTGGTGGAGCGGGTGGACTTCGATTTCGCCTCCAACCGCCACGCCCTGTGCATCGTGGACAGCGGCGCGGACCACGCCGATCTCACCGACGAGTACGCCGCGGTGACCCGTGAGCTGAAGGAGGTCTGCGCCTGCTTCGGCAAGAACGTGCTGCGGGAGGTGCCGGAGACGGACTTCTTCGCCGCCCTGCCCGCCCTCCGGCGGAAGTGCGGGGACCGGGCGGTGCTCCGGGCCATCCATGTCTATGACGAGAACAGCCGGGTGGACGGGCAGGTGGGCGCCCTGCGCCGGGGGGATTTTGAGGCGTTCCTCATGCACATCCGGGACTCCGGCCTCTCCAGCTGGCGGCTGCTCCAGAATGTGGTGCCCGCCGGGTACACCCACCACCAGGAGGTGGCCTTCGCCCTGTCCATGGCGGAGCGGCTGCTGGACGGGCGGGGGGCCTGCCGGGTCCACGGCGGCGGCTTCGCCGGGACCATCCAGGCCTTCGTGCCGCTGGACATGCTGGACGCCTTCAAGGCCGGCATGGAGCGGGTCTTAGGCGACGGGGCCTGCCATGTGCTGTCCATCCGTCCGGTGGGCGGGGTGCGGCTGGTGTGAGGGACACCGGCTCCCTGTGCGCGGGAAGTCTAATATTGACAAATATCTATAGGGAGGAAATACGCCATGGTTGACGCTGCGATTTCCAAGCTGGCGGACTACGCCATTCGCACCGGTCTGGTCGAGGAATGTGAGCGGGTCTGGGCCGTCAACACCATTCTGGATGTCCTGAAGCTGGACAGCTATACGGAGCCGGAGCGGAGCTGGGACGCGGACAGGATAGAGCTGGCCCCCATTCTGGAGGAGCTGCTGGACGACGCCCACGCCCGGGGGGTGCTGACGGAGAACTCGGTGGTGTACCGGGACCTGTTTGATACGGAGATCATGGGGCGGCTCACCCCCCGGCCCTATGACGTGCGGGAGCTGTTCCGGCTGTACTATGAGGTGGAGCCGAGGAAGGCCACCGACTGGTTCTATCAGTTCAGTCAGGACACCAACTACATCCGGCGGGACCGGATTGCCAGGGATATGCAGTGGAAGGCCCCCACGGAGTATGGGGAGCTGGATATCACCATCAACCTCTCCAAGCCGGAGAAGGACCCCAAGGCCATTGCGGCGGCCAAGAATCTCCCCGCCTCCGCCTACCCCCGGTGCCAGCTCTGCGCCGAGAACGAGGGGTACGCGGGACGGGTGAACCACCCCGCGAGGCAGAACCACCGGGTCGTGCCCATTACGATTAACGGCTCCCCCTGGTTCTTGCAGTACAGCCCCTATGTGTACTACAACGAGCACTGCATCTGCTTCAACAGCGAGCACACGCCCATGAAGATCGACCGGGCCTGCTTCGCCAAGCTGCTGAGCTTTGTCAGCCAGTTCCCCCACTACTTTGTGGGGTCCAACGCGGATCTGCCCATCGTGGGGGGCTCCATCCTATCCCACGACCACTTCCAGGGCGGGCACTACACCTTTGCCATGGAGAGGGCCCCGGTGGAGAGGGCCGTCACCTTCCCCGGCTTTGAGGATGTGGAGGCGGGGATCGTCAGATGGCCCATGTCGGTGGTGCGCATTGCGCACGGGGACCGGGAGCGGCTGATTGAGCTGGCGGACAAGATTCTCACCGCCTGGCGGGGCTACACTGACGAGGAGGCCGTCATCTTTGCCGAGACCGACGGCGAGCCCCACAACACCATCACACCCATCGCCCGCCGCCGGGGGGACAAGTTTGAGCTGGATCTGGTGCTGCGGAACAATCTCACCACGGCGGAGCACCCCCTGGGGCTCTACCACCCCCATGGGGAGCTCCACCACATCAAGAAGGAGAACATCGGCCTCATCGAGGTGATGGGTCTGGCCGTCCTCCCCGCCCGGCTGAAGGCGGAGCTGGCGGCGGTGGCCGAGTGCCTGGCCTCCGGCGGGGACCTGCGGGCCAGCGAGCTGACGGAGAAGCACGCCGACTGGGCCGAGGGCTTCCGGGGGAGCTATACGATCACCGCGGAGAACGCCTTGGACATCGTGCAGAAGGAGACCGGCAAGGTCTTTGCCAAGGTGCTGGAGCACGCGGGGGTCTATAAGCGCCACGCCGCCGGGCAGGAGGCATTTTTGCGGTTTATTGCCAGCGTAAAGTAGGTAAAATATAGTAAAAACCGATAGGAGGCAGTATCGTATGAAAACGATCTTGGTAGCCGGCGGGGCCGGGTACATCGGCAGCCACATGGTGGCTCTGCTGGTGGAGAAGGGCTATGACGTGGTGGTGGCAGACAACCTGTGCACCGGGCACAAGGAGGCCGTGAAGGGCGCCGAGCTGTGTGTGGGCGATGTGCGGGACCGGGCCTTTTTAGACAAGGTGTTTACCGAGCACAGGATTGACGGCGTGATCAACTTCGCCGCCTTCTCCCTGGTGGGTGAGAGCGTGACCAACCCCCTGAAGTACTACGGCAACAACGTGGCCGGGTCCCAGTCCATGCTGGAGACCATGGTGCAGCACGGGGTGGACAAGATCGTCTTCTCCTCCACCGCCGCCACCTACGGCGAGCCGGAGAAGCAGCCCATCGAGGAGACCGACCGGACGGAGCCCACCAATCCCTACGGCGCCAGCAAGCTGGCCATCGAGGGGATGCTCAAGTGGTGCAGCCAGGCCTACGGCATCAAGTACGCCGCCCTGCGCTACTTCAATGCCGCCGGGTCCAACACCGACGTGGGCATCGGCGAGGACCACCACCCGGAGAGCCACCTGATCCCCATTGTGCTCCAGGTGGCCTTGGGGAAGCGGGACCACGTGGGCATCTTCGGCGAGGACTATCCCACCCCCGACGGCACCTGCGTGCGGGACTATATCCACGTGCGTGATTTAGCCAACGCCCATCTGCTGGCCTTACAATATTTGGACAAGGGCGGCGAGAGCGGGCCCTTCAACCTGGGCAGCGGCGACGGGTACAGCGTGAAGGAGATCATCGAGACCGCCCGGAAGGTCACCGGCCACCCCATCCCGGCGGTGGTGGAACCCCGGCGGGCCGGGGACCCCTCGGTGCTGATCGCGGCCAACAGGAAGGCGGCGGAGAAGCTGGGCTGGAAGCCCGAGCGGGGTCTGGAGGAGATCATCAGCGACGCCTGGACCTGGCATAAGGGGCATCCGGAACCGACTATGTGGCCAAGCGCATGGAGATCGGTGCGGTAATGGGAGCCGCTCCCCGGAAGAATGTGATCCGGGAGACCTCCGATCCCGGTGATATCATCA
>JAAWSV010000076.1 GCA_022801715.1 Oscillospiraceae bacterium | reverse complement strand
CACTTTGGGGGTACTGCGGGCTAAAGCCTCCCTTGCTAAAGGGAGGGGGACCGCCGCAAGGCGGTGGAGGGATTCTCCCACCGCACTACCGATAAACCCTCCGTAGGGCGCGACGACCCGGCGCGCCGTCCCCCGTCAACCGGAATGCTTCGGTATACCGTATGTAGGGGCGCACACTGTGCGCCCGCTC
This sequence comes from Oscillospiraceae bacterium, assembly GCA_022801715.1. Lineage (GTDB taxonomy): Bacteria > Bacillota > Clostridia > Oscillospirales > Oscillospiraceae > CAJFPI01. The sequence continues at coordinate 9,422 of JAAWSV010000076.1, read as the reverse complement.
TCCCGACACCCACCGCACCGGGGAAAGACGGGCGCACAATGTGCGCCCCTACACCTGCTTTCACGAACCATGTCCGATGCCCCAGCCCCGTAGAGCGCGACGACCCCGGCGCGCTGTGTCCGTCCCCCGGAAATCCCCGGTAAAACGCCCCCCGTAGGGGCCGGTGTCCTCACCGGCCCGTCCTTTAATCCTTGCTATGTCGAGACGGGGGCACAACAAAAGCCCTCCTATGGAAGGAGGGCTTGCGCCGGTAGAATCAAAACACGTTGTCATCCTTGATATGTTCCACAATATCCTCTAATTGGCAGTCTAAAATGTTGCAGAGCTTATCCAGCGTATAAATCTCAATATTTAGATTGTGTCTGAGTTTGTGCAAGAGGGCACTGTTTACCTTATACTCTGTAATTAGGTCATACTGTGAAATGCCCTTTTCTTTCATTGTCTGCCAAATTCTATCATACTTTATCATAAAAAGGCCCCGCCTTTCACTGATAGCTATTGCGTCTCCCCTATTATTGCGGTATAATCCTTATATTCATAGAGTGCTTATAAGAACTATACTTAGTAAAAGGAGAAATGGTATGACTATCAATGAAGAGAACTACAGGAGCTCTGTTTTCGCATTTCTCAATGGTGCGATAGAATTGAAGCAGCTTGAAGGGGGGCCTATAGACCAAAAGGACTATGCAGACATGCTCATACAGACGGAGCAGCGCTGCGATCAGCTCTATGAGCAGGCGTACCGCGCCAAAAGTCGGCTGTTCCAGCGCCTGCATGTGGAGGAGGACCTTGATGTAAACAGCCTCCATGACAACTTAATGTTTGTTGTCACGCAGATGGCGATGGCCATGTTTGAAAGCGGGGTGCGATACGCCCGCTGCTTCCCGGAGGAATTCGACCTGATTCCCCCGGGGACGGAATGAAGGAGGAAAATCGCATATGAAACGAACGCTTACCGCGCTGCTTCTGTCTCTGACGCTGCTTTTGACCCTGACAGCGCCGGCCTCGGCCCTTGAGGTGCCCACCTTTGAAAAGGTGAATGTCTACACCTCCGGCCAGTTTGACGACGTGCCTGCCGGGAGCCGCTGGGCGGACAATGTGCAGGCCGTCTACGAGTTCGGCCTCATGGGCGGCCTCACCGCCGACGTCTTTGACACGGAGGGCAGTCTCACCATTGCCCAGGCCGCGGCCATGGCCTGCCGGCTCCACAGCGCCTACTGCTCCGCGGAGCCGGATCTTACCGAGACGGTCTCCGCCGGCGGCTCCCCTTGGTACAAGCCCTATCTGGACTACGCCATAGCCCACGAGTTCGCCTCCTTCGACAAGGTGGACAACTTCAACGCCCCCATCACCCGGGGGGACTTCGCCGGCCTCATGTGGGCGGCCACGCCCCAGGAGGTCCTGCCCGCCATCAACAGCGTGGAGGACGGGGCCATTCCCGATGTGCCCATGGGCGACTACTACGCCGAGCCGGTGTACACCCTCTACCGGGCCGGCATCCTCACCGGCAACGACGCCTACGGCACCTATACCCCGGACAGCACCATCAGCCGCGGCGCGGTGGCCGCCATTGTCAGCCGCATCGCCGCTCCCGCCCTCCGACGCTCCCTCACCTTGGCGAAGCAGCCCTTCCGTCCGGTGCCGATGGCGGAGCTGGCAAATCTGAAGAGCCTGCGCAAGAACGCCAACGACGAGGAGCTATCGCAGGCCTACGCCGAGGCGCTGAAGATCGTCACCCCCTTGGCGGACCTGCCCCGGGAGGAACAGCTCTACGGCATCGCCGTGGCCCTGCGCCAGCGGTTTGAGGACAACATGAGCTACTCCATGGAGACCCCCCACTACAACGATCCCTACGGCTACTTGGTTCTCGGCTCCGCCTCCTGCGCCGGCTGCACCCGGGCCACGGGGCTGTGCCTGAACATCTTAGGTATCCCCTATGAGCACGTCAACGAGAACCAGTACAGCCACCAGTGGTGCCGGGTGAACCTCGGCGGCGTCTACTGGATCTGCGACGCCTACGGCCTCTACTGCGGCCCTGAGCCCGCGCCCTATGCGCACCCCTACCTGTAAGCCGCCAAAATCCGCCGCGTTTCGCGCCCATCCCCCTTTGGGGGATGGGGTTTTTTCGCTCTTTTCCAAAAAAGTGCTATACAACCGCCGGTATTTTTGGTATATTAGAGCCATTGGAGCGCGCCCGCCATGCAGGACGCAAAAAATAAGGAGGTTGTAACCCTATGAGCGCATTGACTGATCTGATCTATGCCGGTTCCAACGCTGTAGCCGGACTGACTGCGGGGGCGGTGAACGACGCTATTGCCAAGTACGGCGCCGACACCCCCATTGCCTTCCCCGACACGGCCTACTACTTCCCCACCATCTACGCCGCCACCGGTGTGAAGGTGAAGGCGCTGGGCGATCTGCCCGCCTGCGTGGACGTGCTCAAGAGCTTGATTACCAACAAGGACGACATCGGTGCCGCGCTGAACGCGGGACTTGCCACCGCCGTGGGCGCGGAGATCATCGAGGGACTTAAATACGTGAACGGCGCCCAGCCCTACGCGGAGGAGAGCGGCATCGGCTTTGTCCCCGATCCCATCATCCGTTCCCTGGGCGTGCCTCTGGTCACCGGGGACATCCCCGGCGTGGCCGTGGTGCTGGGCAAGGCTGACAATGCCCAGGACGTGGCCAAGGTGGTGAAGGACTACCAGTCCAAGGGCATCCTCACCTTCATGATCGGCGACTGCATCGAGCAGGCGCTGGAGGCCGGCGTGAAGATGGGCCTGGAGCTCCGTGTGGTGCCTCTGGGCCACGATGTCACCAGTGTGATCCACGTGGTCACCGTGGCCATCCGCGCCGCGCTGATCTTCGGCAATGTCCAGCCCGGTGACTTGAATGGTCTGCTCAAGTACACCAAGGAGCGTGTCCCCGCCTTTGTCAACACCTTCGGCGCGTTGAACGAGGTGGTGGTCTCCGCCGGCGCCGGCGCCATCGCCCTGGGCTTCCCCGTGGTGGTGGATCAGGACATCGGAGACCTGCAGGTCCCCGGCGCGCTGGAATATGAGGGGAACCATGAGGAGACCGCCAAGCGGTCCTTGTCCCTGCGGAACATCCACATCAAGGTGAAGGAGCTGCCCATCCCCGTGGCCTTCGCCGCCGCCTTCGAGGGGGAGATCATCCGCAAGGCGGACATGAAGGTGGAGTTCTGGTCCAGCAAGAATACCACCTGTGAGCTGGTGACGATGCGGGACGCCTCCCAGGTGGAGGACCACAAGATCACCATCGACGGTCCGGACATCGACAGCGGCGACACCGAGTACGCCCTGGCCACCTATATCGAGGTCTGTGGCGCCAAGATGCAGAAGGATTTTGAGTCCGTCATCGAGCGGAAGATCCACGCTTGGTTCAACTATATGGAGGGTGTGATGCACACCGGCCAGCGTAACCAGTTCCGTATCCGCGTCTCTCAGGACGCCTATGACAAGGGCCTCCGGATGAAGCATTTTGGCGAGGTGCTGTACTATATGATCATGGACGAGTTCGCCGCCGTGGTGGACAAGTGCCAGATCACCTTGGTCACCGATCCGGCGAAGGCCAAGAAGATCTTAGATGAGGAGGCCATGCCCGCCTACAACGCCCGGGACGACCGTCTGGCCAGCATGACCGACGAGAGCGTGGACAAGTTCTACACCTGCATCCTCTGCCAGTCCTTCGCTCCCAGCCACTGCTGCGTGGTGACGCCGGAGCGTCTGGGCCTCTGCGGCGCAGTGAGCTGGCTGGACGCCAAGGCCACCAAGGAGCTGAACGATGCCGGCCCCTGCCAGCCCATCAGCAAGGAGGGCTGCACCGACGAGGTGAAGGGCTACTACCCCGACGTGGACCGGATGGTTCACGAGGCCACCCACGGCGCCGTGGGCCATGTGAGCCTGTACTCCATCATGGAGGACCCCATGACCTCCTGCGGCTGCTTCGAGTGCATCTGCGGCATCGAGCCGCTGTCCAACGGCGTGGTAATCGTGAACCGGGAGTTCAAGGGCATGACCCCCACGGGCATGACCTTCGGCGAGCTGGCCAGCATGACCGGCGGCGGCGTCCAGACCCCGGGCTTCATGGGCCACGGCCGCCACTTCATCGCCAGCCACAAGTTCGCCGCCGCCGAGGGCGGCGTGGGCCGGATCGTCTGGATGCCCAAGGAGCTGAAGGACGACGTGGCGGTACGTCTGAACAAGACGGCCAAGGAGATGTTAGGTATCGACAACTTTATCGACATGATCGGCGACGAGACCATCGCCGAGGACGCAGAGACACTGCTGACCTTCCTCACCGAAAAGGGCCACCCGGCATTGAATATGAATCCGCTGATGTAACAAACGCAAAACAGAGGTGTGGCAAAAGCCGCACCTCTGTTTTGCGTTTTGGTGGGGGAGGGGGGATAGGTTTTATTGGGAGCGTTGGGGGGATGACGAGGGACGGCGCGCCCTACGGGCGGGATTGACGGGGGTGTGGTGGAAAACAGGGGAGGGGCCGGTGAGGGCACCGGCCCCTATGGACGGGTTATTGGGTGTCCGATAGATGCCGGTAGGGCGGGCGCACAATGTGCGCCCCTACAACCGGTTTACCAACACCACAGACAGGCACGGCGGCATTTGCGGCGCTATGTCAGCGATTTGACCTTCAAGTTTCGGGGGCAAGTCGTGGCGAGGTTGGCAGAACGGCAGCGGCGGTTTACAAAAAGGCTAAAGACGGGGGAACACTTTCAGGATACCTTTATCTGTGCGAGAGTTACTGCCGCCGCGTCCGAAGCTGCGCAGTAAAACTACGCACCAGTCTACCGAAGGGGCGTCGCGGCCCGGGGTTCTTAGGGGGAAGCGAATAAGGGCTGTGCCCCCAAAGGGGGCTAAAGTCCGCCTGAGCGGACACCTAAGCGCGCTTTTGGGTACTTTTCCCGCGTGGGAAAAGTACCTCGCCCCGGGGGGCGAAACCCCCGTCCAACATAAAGAAGGAGGCCCCAAAAGGGCCTCCTTCCTCCTTACGAATCATCAGATCTCCAGATAGGAATCCGCGTACAGAGTATGATTCTTAAACACGTCGCAGCTCTTGATGGTCTCCATCAGGCGCAGGTCGCAGGGGTTCACGATGGCAGAGGTCAGGCCCTGCATCATGCACATGGCCACCAGCGCACTGTCCATGATGGGACGGATGTGCTTGGGCATACCGTTGGAGTTGTTGGAGAGACCGCCGGTGCTCTTCAGACCCTCGTCGGCGAAGGCCTTGATGGCGTTCAGCACGTCCATCTGCTTATCCTGCATACCCTTCACCACCAGGAACAGGGGGTCGAACCACAGGTCGTCAGCCTCCATGCCCAGCGCCAAGCCGCGCTCCAGCATGTTGTGGCAGTGGTGCATCCGCTCGTCGTTGTCCTTGGCGATACCATCGGCAGAGCACAGGGCGATGACAATGGCGTCGTTGGCGGCGGCCAGATTGATGTAGTCAATACGGCTGCCGGCGTCGGCGCTGTTCACAATGGGCTTGCCGTTGGTGCGGTTATAGACCTTGATGCCCGCCTCAATGGCCGCCTTGTTGGCGGTATCCAAGGCCAAAGGAACATTGTTGAAGTTCTGCTGGAGGAGCTGGACCGCCCACTGCATCAGCTCGGGACCGTTGGACTCAGCAGGCCCGATGTTCACATCCAAGTAGGTGGCACCGGCAGCGATCTGCTCAGCGGCACGCTTGAGGATGGGACCCTCGTCGTAGCTGTCCATGGCCTTGCGGATGGCGGGGGAGATGCAGTGAATCCGTTCGCCGATGATGACGAACTTCTTGCTCTCGGGATCGTGGCCGCCGTAGGTAACCACCTTGTCCTCCAGCTTGTAGGGACCGTTGACCACGATGGGAGGCGCAGGGATGACCTTCTTGGGGGCGGGAGCGGCCTCGGCGGCAGCACCAGCGGGGGCGCCGGCGCCCTTCTCCACGTAGCTCTTCTTCCACTCCTCGTCGCGGAGGTACTTCACCAGCTGCACCGCCTCGTTGGGGGCCACAATGACGCTCCAGTCAGGGAGCTTATCCTGGATCTCGCCCTTCATCACGGCCACCTTGCCGGGGATGATCAGAGCGCGGTTCTTAATCTTGCCCGCCACGTCGAACTCATCCATGAACTTCTTCACGGAGGAGCTGGAGAACTTGCCGGCGGCCCAAGCGGTGAGCACGGACATACCGGAGGCGTCGGTGATCAGCAGGTTCACAGGCACCTTGGACCGCTCCAGCTCGCCGGAGACCAGGAAGTAGGTCAGGGCGAAGTCCACGGTGAGGCAGCAGGGGCTGTTCTCGTCGGCGCCGTTGATGGGGTAGATGCCCGGGGTAACCTTCATGGGCTTCTGGGGGTCGGTGAAGATGTTCTGACGCAGGCCATACAGGGGCAGGGCCTTGGCGTAGGTCATCTCGGAGCAGACCACAATGGAGCCGTACTTACAGGTGAACAGGCTCAAAAGGGCGGCCTCCAAATGGGCGTCGCCGTCGGCCAGAGCGGCCACGTTGACGATGGAGGGGTAGCCGAAGGTCCGGTCGCCGTCCTTCAGGGCGGCGCGGCGGATCTGCACGGCGTTGGCGTAGGCGTCCTTCACAGAGGCGGTACCCACGTCCAGAATGAGGTTCTTGTTGCCGGCGGCCTCCAGCTTCTCCACGGTGTCGTGGAGGGTATCCAGGGAGGCGGCGCGGACGCCCAGGAGCACCTTGGCCTCGGTGGCGATGGCGCTCATCTCGGCGAAGTTATTTTCGTCGGCGCCGTTGAGGATGAAGTCACAGCCAGCGGCGGCAGCCACGCCGGCCTTGGCGGCGGCCACGTCGGTGCAGGAGAGGACCAAGGGACGGCCCAGCGCCTTGGCCTTGGTCACAAGAGCGGCGTAGTCCTCGGCGGACTTGCTGTCGCTGTGGCGGACATAGATCATCTCCACGTACATCCGCTCGCTGATGCGCTCGTAGTCCACCTTGGGGACGGCGGCGAGGACGGCGTCCTGCTTGGCGGCGTCCATGCAGTCGCAGACGTTGACGGCGTAGAGGGTCTTGGAGACCAAGGTCTTCTCGTGACGGGAGAGGACGGTCTCGCCGCCTAAGGCCAGCTCGCCCACCTTGTAGCTCTTCATCGGGGGCGCGGTGGCCTCGCTGAGGGTGGACAGGGCCTCGGAGGACATGTGGGGGCACTTCTCAATAGAGATGGCGCCGGAGGCCACCTTCATCGCGAAGGCCATGCAGGTGGGGTTGCCGCAGTCCTTGCAGTTGGTTTTGGGGGTCAGCTTAAAAATGTCAAGACCTTTTAATGCCATGGTTGTCGCCCTCCTTACATCAAAGCAGCGATGAGCTGCGAGATGGTCTTAATGGATTCGGGATGCTTGAGAATCACAGCGTCGCTGCCGTAGGCGAGACACGCAGTGGCGGTCTCCACCTCCATGTCGATGCCGCGCTCGTCCTGATCGCCCCACTCGGGCACGTCGGCCGCGGAGGCGGTGGACTCCTTCACACCCCAGGTCTCGCTGCCAACGGGGGTGATGATGGGCATCTGCAATGTATTGTCGTTCTGGCCCAGAGCGGCTGCCTTTACGCGCTCCAGAGTGGAGACCACGTACTCAAAGCCGTAGCCAGCGGCGGCGGAGCCGATGTTCATAGCCACGTTCTTCCCGTCCACGCCCATCTGGGTAATGAGGACATTGAGCTGCTTGGCTAAGTTGATGTCCACGGCGGACTCGGCGCCCACCTTCTGGCCGTAGGCCAAGCCGGCACCGGCGGCGATACCCTTATAGTTCTCCTCCTTGGCGGAGAGGACCAGGATATTCTTGCCCTGGAGGGCCTCGGAGACCTTGGAGAACAGCTCCGCATCCTTCTCGGCGTTCTTGCAGCCGGCGATGACCAAGGGCTTGTCAACCGCCTCGGCCACGGCCTTGGCGTCGGCCACGCACTCCTCCACGGAGCGGTTGGCGCCGTTGGGGTCGGCGGAGGCGAAGTGGACGCAGACGAAGTCCGCCTCGGCCACGCTGGCAGCCTTCTTGGCCTTATCGGCCAGGGTGGCGCAGCCGTCATAGAAAGCAGTCAGGCCGGGGGAGGGCTGCTCAGCCTCGTCGGAGATCTCGATGCCAATCTTGGGGGCATTGGCGATGGGGGCGTCAAAGCTGTAGAGATTGAAGACGTTCTGGCCGCCGAGAGTGACAGCCTTGTCGCCGGTACCCAGCGTCAGCTCATTGATGGACGCGCCGAATACTTGGGGCTTTTTTGCAAACGGCATAGTGGTTTACTCCCTTCAAGTTTCTATATGAAAATTTTTGGAAAACATGGGGGCTCCTAATAAAATTAGGAATTAGGAATTTGGAATTTCCTATACATTCAGCTGGTCGAAGATTTGGTGGACGGCCTGCTTGACCGGGGAGTCGTCGGGAACGGTGACAGAGGGCTTGCCCTCGGCGTCGTAGCTGTAGACGGTCTCGTCCTGGGGGACCACGCCGATGAGATCCAAGCCGTACTTGTCGATCTCCTCCCGGACGCCGGGGTTTAATTCACCGGCGGGGGCACGGTTGACAATGAGCTTTACATCGCTGACGCCCAAGTTCAAATCCCTGATCATCTCGGCGATGCGGCCCACCGCCTGGATGCCCCGGCGGGAGCAGTCGCTGACTAAGAGGATGGCGTCCACCTTGGGCAGCACGCCCCGGCTGATGTGCTCCAAGCCCGCCTCGTTGTCCACCACCACGTAGCGGTAGTTCTGGGCATACTTGTTCACCTGCGTGCCCAAGAGGCCGTTGACAAAGCAGTAGCAGCCCTTGCCCTGGGTGCGGCCCATCACCAAGAGGTCGAAGTCATCGGTCTCGGTGAGAGCGTCGGAGAAGCGCATTTCGGCGTAGTCCGCCTTGGTCATGCCCTTGGGGATGACCTCCTCCGAGGCCATCTCCGCGCGGGTCAGGTCCTCCCGGATGTCGCCAAGGGTGTCTGTCACCTCCACACCCAAGACCTCGTTGAGGTTGGAGTTGGCGTCGGCGTCCACGGCCAGCACGGCCCCGTCCTTCCGCCGGCACAGGTACTGCACCAGCATACCGCAGATGGTGGTCTTGCCCACACCGCCCTTGCCGGCGAATGCGATGGTTTTTGTCATAGTCAAAAGGCTCCTTTGCAGTTGCTCCGGCCGAAACACGGCCGGCGGGGTTTTGCCCCTAACCGCCAAAGCCTCCCCCGCGCCCAAGGCGCGGGAGAGGGTTTGGGGTATGTAGGCGGACAGCGGTCTTACTGCCGATTAAAGATCGACAATACCGGACTCCTTCACGATGCGGGCGACATCGTCGTACTTATTCAGGGCGTACAGGTGGATGCCGTCGATGCCGCAGGCGCGGTACTCGTCGATCTGCTTGATGGTGTACTCGATGCCGGCCTCCTTGAAGCTGGCCTTC
>JAAWSV010000075.1 GCA_022801715.1 Oscillospiraceae bacterium | reverse complement strand
TGGCGGTAAGGAGGATAGTGTGAAAGGAACCCAAGAGCCACATAGGGTATGCGCCTACGCGCAGCATTCTACAGGTTGCGGTGTAATAGAACGGGCGTTTTAGTTCTACTGAGGGGCTTACTGCCCGGAAAATGGTACAATTCACAGTTTTTCTGAGAGGAGTGTGCTACAGTGCAAGAGAGCGTGAGGAGACGGCGGCGGGAGAAGCAGGAGGCATGGGACCGCCGAAACCTGCGGACGGTTAGTACCCACCTGACCGTGCAGGAGGCGGACGCATTAGACGTGATCTGCGGCATCAACCACATCAGCAAGTATGACCTGCTGCGGAAATTCCTGCTGGACTATTTGGAGGCCAACGGGGTACCAATCAGGCGTTGGAAGAAGCGCCGCCGATGGAGCGCCTTTGACGACCGGCGGGACTGCTGATCACATGCCCTGTCCCCCTTTTCAAAGACCCGTGGAGGGTACTACCCCCGTCAAGGGTCGAGACAAGCGGGGCCGCCGCTGCGCGTTCGCGCCGCGCCTTGCCCGGCGCCGGGCCTGCGCGTGGACAAGCCCCCGCTCCGTCCCGCCTCCGGGCGGTCGGCTGCGCCGCCCGGCCCCGCCCTTGACAGGGGTAGTCTGCCTAAGGCATCTTTGAAAAGGAGGACTACACCATGTTATCAGCCAACATCACCAAGGCAGTCAGAAAGGCGGCCTATCGGCGGGACGGGTTCCGCTGCGCCCTGTGTGACAGCACTGACGGCCTGCAAATCCACCACGCGGTGCCCCGTGGGAAGGGCGGCAGCAGCTATGTGCATAACCTCATAACCCTGTGCTGGCGCTGCCACGCCATGGCCCATGGCACCAACGTCTACGACAACCCGGACTTCGATGCCGCTGACATCGAACAGGCCGCCGTGGAGTATCTGGCGGACTACTATGCCGACCTCGGCTTCGTCTGGAACCCGTGGGCGCAGACCATGGACACCATAGCGGAGGGTGGGGGCTGATAGCCCCCGTTCTCTCCGGGTGCCGGTGCGGGCTACAGCCTTGGCAGGGAGAGGTCGCGCGGGGAGCCTCCCCCTCGCCCCTATGGGGCGGCGTGGACGCGCCCCCCTCCCCGCGCCATCCGCTGCGGTCTCCGCCCGCCGGGGCTTACGCCCCGGCGACCTGCGGCCTCCGCTCAAAATCCGCTCCTCGCCGCCTTTGGCGCCTGCGGTGCGGCCTCGGCCCCGCCGCCGTTGATCTTATGGGGGGATGTGGCGGCGGGGCCTCGGGGATTGCGCCCGCTGCGGCGGGCGCCACGGGCAGACCGTACTGGCGGTAAGGAGGATAGTGTGAAAGGAACCCAAGAGGGGTTCCTTTCGCGTCAAATCAGCCCGCCCGCAGGCGACAGATTTCGGCCGCAGGCCGAAATCTGCCTCAGCTTGTCAAAAAGCCAAGAGGCTTTTTGACAAGCTGAGGGACCGCCCTGTGGGCGGTCCCTCTCTCTTAGAGCAAAATCGGCTGCATCTGCTCGCCCGCCAGCGCCGCCTCCACAGCGGGGGCGATCTGGCGGAAGTCGGCCATCAGGGAGCAGGGCTTGTTGGCGGCGTCGTCCTGGCCGAAGGGGACGAAGTAGTAGTTTTTGCGGTTCAGGAGGGCCCCTATGTTGGCGGCGCCGGCGGAAAGTCCGTCGTTGCTGGCGATGGCCAGGACCACCGGACGGCCGTTGCGCAGGTGGGCCTTGGCCGCCATGGTCACGGCGGTGTCGGTGACGCCGTGGGCCAGCTTGGCGGCGGTGTTCCCCGTACAGGGGGCGATGACCAGCACGTCTAAGAGGGCCTTGGGCCCGATGGGCTCCGCCTCCGCCACCGTGCGGATGGGGCTGTGGCCGGTGATGGCCTCGATCCTCCTCAGAAGGTCCGCCGCGGTGCCGAAGCGGGTATCCGTGGCGGCGGCGGTCTCTGAGACGATGGGGATGATATCGTAGGTATCGCTGAGGCTTTGCAGCTCGGAGAGCACCTTTTGGTGGGTACAGAAGGAGCCGCACAGTGCAAATCCCATACGCGTCTTGTTCAAATGGGTTCACCCCGTTCTTCCAATATGTGATACACTGCGCCGCGGACGGCGGCGGCGGCGGTGGCCGGCGCGGTCCTCCCCGGCAGACCTTGGGCCTGCAAAACGGGGATGGACAGCTCCTCCGCCGCCCGGGCCTCCACGCCGCCGGGGGCCGAGGCCAAGTCCACAATGAGACAGCCCGGTTTCAGCTGCGTGAGCAGGTCCCGGCGCAGGAGAGGGACGGGAACGGTGTTGAAGATCAGATCGAAGCCGCTGAGATGCCCGGAGAGGGCGTCGGTGCGCAGGGACGCGTAGCCATAGGCGTCAATCCACGCTAAGTCCGACAGGCGGCGTGCGGTGGCGGTGACCTGGGCGCCCAGGCCCCACAGGCGGTGGGAGAGCACCCGGCCAATGCGGCCGTAGCCGATGACCAGACAGCGCATCCGGTGGAGGGTCCGGTTCAGGGCGGACATGGCGGCGGCGATGGCCCCCTCCGCCGTGGGGACGGCGTTGGCGATCTGGACCTCCTCCCGGTCGTAGTAGTCCAAAAGGGTGAGGCCCTGCATGGCGAAGGTCTCCCGCAGCGCTGCGCCTATGTTCCCGCCTAAGAGCACTTGGCTCCCGCCGGGGAACAGGGGATAGAGCGCCGTTAGCGGCGCCGTTCGCCCCTCCCACAGCGGCGTGTGCAGGTTGACACCGTCCCGTGACACCGGCAGGGGCAGAATCACGCAGGCCGCCCCCGCCGCCTCCTTCAAGGGGACGTCGTCCCCGCCGCCCAAGCAGGCGGTCAGCACGGTATGTCCGTCGTCGCGCAGCAGCTGGGCCAGAAACCGCTGGCGCTGGTCCCCGCCGATGATAGCAAACAGATTCTTCATAGCTCATTCCCCCTCTAAGGCATCATATGAGGGAGCGGCCAAAAGGTGCGAAGGCGGACGCCAAATCACCCGCCTTCGCAGACTGTCAAAGAAAGCGACAGAGCAAGTGGACGGCAAGGAGACCGCCAGCTGGCTCTGCGTCCTCGCCGCCGCTCCGGTGGCCGTGGCGGGCTTCTTCTCCTACAACAGCCTGACCTTGGAGCAGTTCCTCTGGGCCCTCCTCAAGTTCGAACTCCTCTGCGCCGGAGGCCGGCGCTTTGTCTCCGAAAACTTCCACTACACCCTCTTAGCGCGAAAGGAGGACACCGACCTTGATTAAAGCCCTCACCGCCACCAACAGGAGCGAGCGGGACACCTTCCACATCCCCCGCAGCGTCCAGCAGTCCATCCCCATCCGGCGCGTCTGCTCGGACGGCATCTGGCTCGTTGGCCGCAAGCACAGCCGCACTTGGAGCTTTGCCGACATCAACTACGCCGCCGCCTCCGAGGAGGACCAGCGGGGCATCTTCACCTCCTACGGCGGCGTCCTCAACTCCTTGCCCACAGACGCCGCCGCCAAAATCACCATCATCAACCGCCGCCTGAACAGCGTGGACTTCCAGCGCACTATCCTCATGAAGGAGCGGGGGGACCACTTGGACAAGTATCGCCGGGAGGCCAACCGTATCCTCACCCAACGGGCAGCGGAGAGCAACAACCTTGTACAGGAGAAGTACATCACCCTCTCCATCCCCCAGCGGAAGATTGAGGAGGCCCAAGCCTACTTCCGACGGGTGGACCTGAACCTCTCCAAGAGCTTTGGACGCTTGGACAGCGGGGCCCGGCCCGTCTCCAACCACGACCGCCTCCGTATCCTCTCCCGAAACCTCATGCTGTCCATCGACATCCTCCCCATCCCCACAGACGAGGCGGTACGGGAGATTCAGAGCCGTATCTTAGGTATCGAGACGGACATCACCCGCTGGCAGCAGCGGCAGAACGACAAGAACAACTTCACCGCCGCCGTCCCCTATGAGCTGGAACAGCTTCGAGGCGAGGCCAAGGAGTTCCTGTCCGACCTCACCGAGCGGGACCAGCGCATGATGTTTGCCGTTGTCACCCTTGTCCACATCGCAGATACCTTGGAGCAGCTGGACGCCGACACGGAGACCCTGCTTGCCATAGGCCGGGAGCACCTGTGCCAGTTCTCTGTCCTCCGCTACCAGCAGGAGGACGGCCTGAATACCGTCCTCCCCTACGGTCTGCGCCGCGTCAAGGCCCTGCGGACCCTGACCACCGAGAGCACCGCCGTCCTCATGCCTTTTAGAGTGCAGGAGATCCAGGACCCCGGCGGCCTGTCCTACGGCGTCAACGCCATCTCCAAGAACCTCCTGATCTGTGACCGCAAGCGCCTGATCTCCCCCCACGCCTTCTACCTGGGCGTCTCCGGCTCCGGCAAGTCCATGGCGATGAAGTCCACCATTCAAAATGTGGCCCTCGCCACGGGCGATGATATCATCATCATAGACGCCGAGCGGGAGTACGGCCCTCTGGCCCGGGCCTTGGGCGGGGAGGTGATTGAGATATCCCCCCGCAGCAGGCACCATATCAACCCCTTGGAGGTAACGGAGGGCTATGGGGACGGGGAGGACCTTGTTGCCATGAAGTCCGGGATCATCACCAGCATCTTGGAGCAGCAGATGGGGGTGGGGCGGCTCACCGGCAGCCACAAGTCCATCATAGACCGCTGTACCGCCAACGTCTACCAGACCTATTTCAGCAGCCGGGGCAAGGCCCCCATGCCCCTCCTGACGGACTGGCGCAGGGAGGTCCTGCGGCAGGCGGACCCGGAGGCCCGGGAGATTGCGCTGGTGGCGGAGCTGATCACCGAGGGCAGCTTGAACGTGTTCGCCCACCCCGGCAATGTGGATATGGACAGCCGGATTGTGGTATTGGACCTCTACGAGATGGGGGAGCAGCTTCGGCCCACGGCGCTGGTGGTCACGCTGGAGGCCATCCAGAACCGGGTGATGGAGAATCGGAGGCGGGGGAAGTACACGTGGGTGTTCTTGGACGAGTGCTATTTGTACTTCAAGTACCACTACTCCGGGGAGTTCCTGTACCGGGCGTGGAAGCGGTTTCGGAAGTACGCCGCGCCCATGACGGCGGCCACGCAGAACATAGAGGAGTGCTTGAAGTCCGAGACGGCCCGGCTGATGCTGGCTAACTCGGAATTTTTGCTGCTGTTCAATCAGGCGGCCACGGACCGGGCGGAGTTAGGGAAGCTGCTGCATATCTCCGACACGCAGATGGGGTATGTCACCAACGCCGAGGCGGGGCATGGGCTACTGCGGATTGGCGGGTCGCTGGTGCCCTTTGTCAACACGATACCCAAGGATACGGAGCTCTATAGGCTCATGTCCACCACCCCCGGCGAGGGGGAATGAAATCTCACCATGGGACGCCATTTTTCGACATATACACTAAGTCAGGCAACATCAGATTCAGCCGGCTCAAAGATGGCAAGGAGGCCGTCAATGAAAGCGCAGCGGTCAGAACAGCAGCGGCTGAGGAAGAGGGCAACGGTAATGAGACTACAGCAGGATTTGCCGGCTTCCAAAGAAGCATAAGCCCTAACGCTTATGAGCAGGCGGTGCGCCATTTCTTCCTGAGAGATTTTCAGTGCGGCCCTGCACAACAGAAGCTCTTTGCGGAGGTATGCCTTCATAGCTTTGTAGAAATTTTTCTTCATGGTAAATCCACCTCTTTCGTCAAGATTTACCAAAATTCTACAAAAATTATGAGGTATGCACCATGAAACGCGATTCAAGAATTGCAGGTTGAGACCACAGCGACTGCCAGCGATAGGTATTATTTTAGATAAAGGAGGCGAGTTTTATAGCTAAAATACGGGAACGAAAGCAGGAGGACAAGATCAAAGGTCGTGGGAAGCGGAAAGCCAAGCGGCTGGCCCGGCAGAGGGCCAATCGGATGATGACGGCCAAGCTCAGGAAGAAGCTGGTACAGCGAAAAAGGCGGAGGAACGGCTTTTCCAGAGAGGACTGCTTCAAAAGCGAGACCGGCAGTACCGCTAAGGCGGTAAAGCAGGTAGAGCAGGCTACCGGTACGGCTGTACAGGAAGTAGGCTATAGGGCAAAACGAACCGTTATCAAGGCTGTTATGAAAGCCTCAAAAGAACGTAAGCGGATGAAAAAGCGTCAGGAGGTGCCGGGGGATAAGACCCCGGCACCTCCTGCTATGCCTGCGCCGACTTCAGAGGAGCGTATGCGGCAGCGGGCGGTGGACGCCAAGAGGGAGATGGTCCGGCGCCCGGATATTGTGCCGGAGAGCAACGGGCCGTTTTCCCCTGCGCACTACGGCAAATCTGCCTCTGTACCCGGCATTTCCATCCATTCAAGAGAAAAATCTATTTCTGAAAATCAATCTATCCATCAATCCATCCGGGAGCGGCCCCGCCGCTCCTCCACGCCGAGGACAAAACCCAAGGGCGGGGCGGTTGCCCCCAAAACCCGGCAGGCAGTGGAGCGGATCACCAGCACCAACGCAGCCCCTGCCTCCCTCGACAGACAGATTACCAGCCGGGGCCGCCGCAAGGTGCAGGAGGAGGCTAAGCGTGGGATAGCCCATGGCGCAAAGCGGGCGGCTAAAACCATCGCTGACCTCTCCAAAAAGGCGGCAGTTGCCACGGCTAAGGCGGTGCAGTCCATGGCTGCGGCCCTCTCCGCTCTGGTGGGCGGGGCTGCCCTGATTGCCGCCCTCTGTATCCTCTTTCTGGTGGCGGCGATTATCTCGTCCCCCTTTGGCATCCTCTTTTCCAACGAGCCCTCCCGCGATGCCGTCCCCCTGAGTACCGCCGTATCCCAAGTCAACATGGACCTGACGGATGAGCTGGCCGATCTACAGACCAAAAACTACGACAGCATAGACCTCCAAGGCGCCGGCCCGGACTGGCGGGAGGTGGCGGCGGTGTTCGCCTGCAAGACCGCCGGCGGAGCGGACGGTGTGGATGTAGCCGAGCTGACCCCCGACCGGGTGGAGCGGCTGAAGGCCGTCTTTTGGGATATGTGCCATATCTCCACAGAGGTGGAGACCATAGAGCACGACGGAGAGGACAAAACGTGGACGGAGAAGATTTTGCACATCACAGTTACCGCCAAGACTGCGGAGGATATGCGGACGGCCTACCGCTTCGACGCCGACCAGAACAGCGCCCTGACGGAGCTGCTGGAGGAGCTGGATACCCTCGATGATCTCCTTGCCGACCTCAGCGTCTCCCATGAGGCTGTTGCCGCACTCCTGCACAGTCTGCCCGATGATCTGTCCCCGGAGCGCCGGGCCGTAGTGGAGACGGCCTGTAAGCTGGTGGGGAAGGTGAACTACTTCTTGGGTGGCTACAGCCGGGTGTTTGGCTGGGACCCCCGATGGGGGACGCTGCAAAAGGTCTGGGCCGAGGGCAGTCCCTCCACCGGCACCTACCGCCCCTATGGGCTGGACTGCTGCGGGTTTGTGGACTGGGTGTTTTATAACGCCTCACACGGGGAGGGGAAGTCCATGCAGCTGAAGTATCACATGGTGACAATCGAGGATTTGGTGCCGGAAGATCATTTTTTACGGAAGTTGGAGAAGTGGCTGGATTGGTCATTTGTATACGAGGAGACCGCGCATCTGTACAGCCGTAGATACGGGCGCCCAGCCATCGACCCGGTAGTAATGGTAAAATACCTGCTGGTTGGCTTTTTGTACGGCATCCCATTGGAGCGTCAGATTGAGCAGCGGTGTTCGGACAGCAACGCATTTCGCTGGTATCCTGGCATCGACCTGGATGAACGGGTGCCGGATCACAGTACGATTTCCCAGCTGCGCCGAAGGAAGCCCGGCTTCCGCAAGGTGTTCCGGCGGCTGTTTGAGGAAGTAGTGCGGCAGTGTGTGGAGAAAGGGCTTGTAAGCGGGAAGCTCATGGCAACAGATTCCACTCATGTGAAAGCGAACGCGTCCCGCGCTTCAGAGTATCTGGCAGAGGTGCGGGAGGAGGCGGGGGCCTACTGGGAGCGGCTGGACGCCTATGCAGACTCGGCCTATGACTTCCCCTTGGCCCACCGGGTGCTGGAGGAGCATGGCATCGCTTTCTTTGTCCGGCCTCAGTCTGCCTATAACCGTACCAATGTGGAGCTGAAACGGGAGGCGTTTTCTTATGATGCCGGACAGGACACCTATATCTGCCCCGCAGGGAAACAGCTGCGGCTGAATACACTGCACCGCAGTGCCAGCGGGCTGTATTGGCTCTATCAGGCGGACAGCGGGGTGCCAGAAAGCTGGAACACAGTTATTTTGCACCCCAGCGGCAGCGGCATCTGGCCCGCAGACATGATGCTGATTACAGGGAAGCTCTGAAAAAGCGGCAGGTCTGGTGCGAGGGCGCGTTTGCCGCCCAAAAGTGGGGCCACAATCTGACACGCGTCTTACGACGAGGCTTAGGGGCAGCAGAGGATCACTGCCTCCTTTCCGCTGTGGCCTTGAACCTCAAGAGAATGATACGACACCTGTTTTGACGCTGAGAGGCGTCTTTTTTGTCGCCCTCAGCGCAGTGTGCTTGAATATTTGGGCTCTTTGTCAACAGCTCCAAAATGTGTTTTAGCCGTGATAATGAGTGAACTGAAATTGCTTTGCGAACTGGAGGATCTTCTGTATGCCGCTGTGGAGGTAGCGGTCCTTTTTCCATACCAAGCATATATGCAGCACGATAGGGTCTTCCAGTGGTATTTGGCATATCTCCCGGTTCCTAGGAACGATGATATCATATAAAAAGGAAGAGGCAATTTCATGGTTGATGCAGTGCTGTATTGTATAGACTTGGTCGGAGCGGAAGATAACATTAGGGGAGATTCTCCTGTCGCTGAATCGTTTAGCGAGCAGTTTGCTTTCAATAGAGTCCGGCGTGATGAGCACAAGAGGTTCTTCCCTCAGATCCTCTATAGATATGCTCTCCTTTTTCGAGAGGGGGTTATAAATATTGGTACAAAAAACAAGCGATGTGTCCAACAAAGAAATAATTCCAAAATGAGACAGATCCATCGCATTAGCAATAATTAAGCCTACATCAATTTTTTCGCTCATAATTTCGTTCAACACAGGAAATACATTCCGCTCTATAGGCTCCAAAATTAAATTGCTGTCATAATCGTAAAGCTCCTGATAGAAGGGGGGCAAGAGACAGCAGCCGAGTAAAGGCGTCATACCAATACGTATAATGTTGTTGGTCTGATGGATATCCCGCACTTGCGTATAGAGCAGATTCACCTCTGATAAGATGTGGTTGGTTCTTTCCAAAAAATGCTTTCCTTCGGTGGTAAGGGTAAGGACATTATTGAATCGGTTGAAAAGATTGATCTCAAATTCTCTTTCAAGCTCTCGGATAGATTTTGATACCGCCGATTGCGAGACGTGCAGCTCCTGTGCGGCTTTGCTGATATTCTCAAATTTGCAGACAACCTGAAAATACTGTAATTGATTGATATTCATCAGTCCACCCCCCTTTATTCTATCAAATTTCATAAAGCTGCACAAGGAAAACTCAATAAAAAATCCGCCCTATCCTGTGGATTTGTCGCGACTTTTTTTCATATTGTCATGAAAAAAAGTCGCTTTTTGTTTTTGGGATTTAATGATAAAATGAAAGCGCAGCTACAGATATACTAATAGGAGGGATAGAAAAATGTTGTTTTCTGTAGCGCGACGAGATTTTTGAGAAAAGCGGACAGGATAAATGAGAAAAAATAGCCCCGTTCTTAGAAGTAAATCCGAGGCCGCTCACTTGCGCCGA
>JAAWSV010000074.1 GCA_022801715.1 Oscillospiraceae bacterium | reverse complement strand
CACAGTCTAACAAATTTTGACTTGCTGCGTTAGGGGCACCTGCGTTTCATTCCCTTTGGTGCCTTGGAGCGCAGCGGAAAGGAATGGTCATAAACATGACCATCGTCCTGCCGGAAAACGAATACAGCGCCGCGCTGCTGGAACAGATCGAGGCCGCGGCGGAGGGCATCCCCCACACCGTCACAGACCGCTTGGACGGCCTCACGGGAAGCATCCTCTTCGCCGTGGCCCTGGACGAGTGCGGCTGCAACGACGGCTACTACAGGATGCTCCGCCGCCTCCGGGGAGAGCCGGCCCTGCTCCAAGGCTGCACGGCGGGCCTGGTGGTGACGGGGCAGGGGGAACTCTACACCAAGTCCATTGCCCGGACGCTGGCCCTCTCGGCCAACATGGCCGGCTGCGCCCTCATCGGCCGCCCCTTGGTGGAGGCCACCGGCTCCCTGCGCAACTTCCACACCCAGGCGGACATCCAAGGGGTGGATGTCCACACCGCCTGCCGCCGCTCCCTCCGGGAGCTGATGGAGCGTTTAGGCGCCTTCCAGGGCCCCCAGCCGGTGCGGCGCCTCACGGCCATCCACGCCTCGGTGCGCCGGACCTCCAATACCCTGTCCCTGTGGGAGCTGGTCCGCCGCCACCTCACCGGCGTGGAGATTGAGGAGTTCTGCCTCTTGAACGGCGCGGTGTCCGATTGCGCCGGATGCAGCTACACCACCTGTATGCACTTCGGGGACCAAGGGGGCTGCTTCTACGGTGGGGTCATGGTGGACGAGGTCTTTCCCGCCCTCCGCCGCTGCGACACCTTGGTGATGCTCTGCGCCAACTACAACGACGCCCTCTCGGCCAACCTCACCGCCTTCGTCAACCGCCTGACCTCCCTCTTCCGCCAGCAGCGGTTCTACGACAAGCGGCTCTACGGGCTGGTCGTCTCCGGCTACTCCGGCGGCGACCTTCTGGCCCAGCAGCTTCTCTCGGCCATGAACATGAACAAGAGCTTCTACCTCCCCCCCTACTTCGCCCTTCTGGAGACCGCCAACGACGCCGGTAGCCTCCTCCGCTCCGACGGCATAGAGGAGCGGGCGAGGCAGTTCGCCCTGCGTATGCTGGAGGGGTAGGGAGATGAGGATGCGGCGTCAGTATCTTCGATTACAAATGGCAGGGCGGCGGAGACCGTCAATACCTGTCACCGCCGCCCTGTTTTGCGCTTTCATCATTTCAGGACAAATGAGCTTCAAAAATGTACAAAACCATAGAGGAAAACAGCCGTAACCAAGACTTGAGCTATCGTCAAAAGTGCCATTTTCCATTCTTCTGGAACATAACCCAACACCACTCTGTTCCAAATGGAAACCATGAAAAAGTAAACAATAAAGCAGACCATCATACCTAAAGATGCTTTCAGCATTCCATGTTGTGTGATCTGCCGCACAAGGCATTGATAACCCACAAAAACGAACGCGACTGGCGAAGCGGAATGGCAGATCGCTATAATAATACTGAAAATGGTTCTTCCTGTGTTCTCAATTAAAGAACAAATGATCATAAAAGTGTAAAAGAGCTGCCAAGCAATGAAAAGAACCCCTAACACTATTGCAATCCAATGAAGCATACAGTTACCCCTTTCAACCCCGATTTTGTCAGTTAGCCCGCCGCCCTAAGTGTAGCACATCTCCCCAGCGAAAGCAATCCACACTCCATCATCCGCTCCGCCTATCCAGACCGTCAAGGACTGAGCAGGTTTTTCAGCGGTTATGGCCCGACAAAAACCACCGGCGGCGCTTACAACGCCGCCGGTGGTTTTTCGCGCTACCTCCCCGTGCTCCCAAATCCCCCCTCGCCCCGCTCGGTCTCGTCGAGGGCCTCCACCTCGCAGAACTCCACCCGCAGGTAGGGCATCACCACCATCTGGGCAATCCGATCCCCGTGCCGAATCACCTGCGGCACGGCGCTGTCGTTGTGAATGGGCACCATATTCTCCCCCCGGTAGTCACTGTCCACCACACCCACACAGTTGGCGGGCCGCAGCCCCTGTTTGGTGGACAGTCCGCTGCGGGCAAACACCGCACCGAAATACCCCTCCGGCAGGGCCAGCGCGTAGCCCAAATTGATCCGCCGCGTCTCCCCCGGCTGGAGCACCAGCTCCCCCTCCGGCAGGCAGGCGTACAGATCGTACCCCGCCGCCTGTGCGCTGCCCCGTGTGGGCAGGATGGCCTCCGGCCGCAGCTTTTTAATCTGAATCTCCATCATCTCTCTCCTCTATCTATCCCACAAGACAATCTCGCCCCGCTCCAAGGCGGCGGGCACGTCAATGATCCGCTGATTCCCCGACCCCCGAAAGCGCAGGGAGATGTCCTTCAGCGCCTCCACAAACCGGCCGTCCACCAGTACGTCGATCAGCCGCAGAAGCTCCTCCGTCACCTCGCACTTAGGATGGCTCCCCTCGGTGTGCAGCTCCTCCCAGGTGAACCCGGAGAAGCACCACACTGTCTTACCCGGATACGCCTCCCGCACCCGCCGGACAAAGGGCAGCAGCGCCCTCTGGTTCTCCGGTTCCATGGGCTCCCCGCCCAGGAGGGTCAGCCCGTTGATATACCCCGGCTGCAGCATCGCCAAAAGCTGCTCCTCGGTCTCAGCGGTAAAGGGCTGCCCGTACCCGAAATCCCAGGTCTGGGGCTGAAAACAGTGCTCACAGTGGTTGGTGCACCCGGACACAAACAGCGTCACCCGCACCCCCTCGCCGTTGGCAATGTCGCAATTCTTAATCTCTCCGTAATTCATAACGCCCTCCTTACCGTCCAAAGAGCCGGAGTCCCGCCATGGTCAGCCCATAGAGCACCGGCTGATGGAGCACATAGATCACCAAGCTGTGCCGCCCCACCGCCTCCAGGGCTGGGCACCTCCAGCGATAAAACCACCCAGGAAGCCGCCCCTCCTTCACATACCGCCCCAGCCAGGTCCCGAACCAAAACACAAAGGCCCAAGGCAGCAGCGGAAAATAATCCGCCGAGGCAAACTCCGGCGTGGTCCACCCCAGCATCCACAGGCCGGGAATCTCGGTCTCCACCCCATTGGCCAAGGGCGCCGTCAGCACTGTCAGAACCGCCGAAACCGCCGGCACCACCCAAGGGGGCAGTCTCTCCCAGAGCCCTCTGGTAAGTCCATAAAAAATCATACAGACCGCCAGCAGGTGCAGCACCCCGAACCAGATGGGCATCCGCATAACCACCGTGACGGCGGTAATCCCCGCCGCGCACCCCAGGGCCTTCAGCCCCCGTCTCACATTGCTCCGCGAAAAATTGGAGCTGCCCCCGGATAGCAGAATAAACACCCCAGCGAACACGTAATGGAGCACATCGAACAGCGGATTGGAAAAAATCCACCACGGCGCCCCACAGAAAGCGGCCAAATCATACAAAAAGTGGTGCACCACCATCAGCAGCACCGCCAGCCCCCTCAGGGCATCCATTAAATAAATACGTTTCCCTTTTTCCATCAACCCTCCACCCGCCCCCGTAGGGGGAATCCAAAGGGGGCAAAGCCCCCGTGGTTTTGTTTGCTGCGCAAACAAAATAAAGTAAAATCATTTTTCCGGAAACCGCGCTTTTCGGAAAAATACCCCGACCCGCGCGCCTTGGGCGCGCTCACCAGTGCGCACACTGGTGAGGGGGAATCTAAAGGGGGGACGCAAGTCCCCCCTTTAAGGGCGCAAGCCCTACAGGTGCATCACCCGCTCCTTAATCTCCTGCGTTCTCCCCTGATTCCAGAACTGGGTGCCGATATACCCGCAGGTCCTCCGGGCCACATTCATCTTGCTCTGATCAATGTTGCCGCACTTGGGACAGCGCCAGACCAGCTTCCCATCCTCCTCGGCAATCTCGATCTCCCCGTCCCAGCCGCAGCACTGGCAGTAGTCGCTTTTCGTGTTCAGCTCCGCATAGATGATGTTGTCATAGATGAACTTCATCACCTGCAAAACCGCCTCCAGATTATTCTGAAGGTTGGGCACCTCCACATAGCTGATGGCCCCGCCGGGGGACAGCGCCTGGAACTGGGCCTCAAAGCGCAGCTTGGCGAAGGCGTCGATCTCCTCGCTGACGTGGACGTGGTAGCTGTTGGTGATATACCCCTTGTCCGTCACCCCCTCGATGATCCCGAACCGCTTCTGGAGGCACTTGGCAAACTTGTAGGTGGTGGACTCCAGCGGGGTGCCGTAGAGACTGAAGTCGATGCTGTGCTCCGCCTTCCACTTCCGGCAGGCGGCATTCATGTGCTCCATCACCTCCAGGGCAAAGGGGGTGGCGGAGGGATCGGTGTGGCTCTTGCCGGTCATGTACCGCACGCACTCATAGAGTCCCGCGTACCCCAGGGAGATGGTGGAGTACCCCCCATAGAGCAGCTTGTCAATGGGCTCCCCCTTCTTGAGGCGGGCACAGGCCCCGTACTGCCACAGGATGGGCGCCGCGTCGGACAGCGTCCCCTTCAGCCGCTCGTGGCGGCACATCAGCGCCCGGTGGCACAGCTCCAGGCGCTCGTCAAAGATGCGCCAGAACTTCTCAAAATTCCCCCCGGAGCTGAGGGCCACATCCGGCAGGCTGATGGTCACAACCCCCTGATTAAACCGGCCGTAATACTTGGGCTTATTGGTCTCCGGGTCCACATAGGGGGTCAGGAAGGACCGGCAGCCCATGCAGGTGTAGCAGTGGCCCTCGCCGTTTTTGTCCACCTTCAGCTCCAGCATCTTCTTCTCGGAGATGTAGTCGGGGACCATCCGCTTGGCGGTGCACTTGGCGGCCAGGCGGGTGAGGTACCAGTACTTGCTGTCCTCGGTGATGTTGTCCTCCTCCAGGACGTAGATCAGCTTGGGGAAGGCGGGGGTGATCCACACCCCGTCCTCATTCTTCACGCCCTCGCAGCGCTGCTCCAGGACCTCCTCGATGATGAGGGCCAGATCATCCCGGGTCCGCTGGTCCTCGGCCTCCCCGAGGTACATGAACACGGTGACAAAGGGGGCTTGTCCATTGGTGGTCAGCAGTGTTACCACCTGGTACTGGATGGTTTGGACCCCCCGGCGGATCTCCTCCCTCAGACGGCCCTCCACCATCTGCGCCACCTTCTCCTCGGGGACGATGACGCCGATCTCCTTCAGCTCCTGGTCCACCGCCCGGCGGATCTTCTGCCGGCTCACCTCCACAAAGGGGGCCAGATGGGTCAGGGAGATACTCTGCCCGCCATACTGGTTGGAGGCCACCTGGGCAATGATCTGCGTGGCGATGTTGCAGGCGGTGGAGAAGGAATGGGGTTTCTCAATCAGGGTGCCGGAGATCACGGTGCCGTTTTGCAGCATGTCCTCCAAGTTCACCAGATCGCAGTTGTGCATGTGCTGGGCGTAGTAGTCGGTGTCGTGGAAGTGGATGATGCCGGCGTTGTGGGCCTCCACAATATCCTGGGGCAGCAGCAGGCGGCTGGTGATGTCCCGGCTCACCTCCCCGGCCATGTAGTCCCGCTGGACGGAGTTCACGGTGGGGTTCTTGTTGCTGTTCTCCTGCTTGGCCTCCTCGTTGTTGCACTCGATGAGGCTCAGAATCTTATCATCGGTGGTGTTGGACCGGCGGACCAGAGAGCGGGTGTAGCGATAGGTGATATAGGCCTTGGCCACCTCGAAGGCACCATGGGCCATGATCTGGTGCTCCACCATATCCTGGATCTCCTCCACGCTGGGGGAGCGGCCCAGCTGCTCACACTGGAGCACCACGCTCTCGCTGATGCGCTGGACCTGCATGGCGGTCATGCGGTGGTCCTCGTCTACGGCGTCGTTGGCCTTAGTGACGGCGATAATGATCTTCGTGATGTCAAACGCGGCCTCAGAGCCATTCCTCTTGATGATCTTCACTGCTGTTTTCCCCCTTATCGTACTGGTAAACCCGGCCTGTTCGCTATAACCGGCTGTATAAATATGTCTCTCTCCCCGCCGCCGGCGACCACACGGTATAGGCGACAGTTCCTATATGATACACCATATATTGTGTTTGCGCAATAGGCAAACTGCATAGTTTCCCCCATCCGGCCAAAAACCGGGGGCGCGGAAAAACGCCCCCAAGCCGCCTCCGCCTTGTCCCGCAAGGCCCCGGAGGGCGGCGGCAGCGGCAAAAATTTTTTTACAGATCACGGTGGTCCATGGCGGCCAAGCCCAACCGGACGGCGGCGGCGACCCGCGCCCGGGCCTCCTCGCTGTCCGCGGCGTCGTACCGGGCACGCAGCTCCTGGAGAAAGAGCCCCCGGAGGCTGTCCTCCCCCGCTCTGCTCCAGACATCCTCCCCTATATACGTCCGGTCCCGCACCGTCAGGTGGAAGCACCGGCCCTCATAGGTCCGCTCTATTTCGGCGATCTCCACGGCGGTCTCCCGCTCCCCGGTGAGGACCACGCGGAGGATGTCCTCCTTCCGGACCGACACCAGCGCCGCCTCCACCGCTTCCCGCACCGACCGGCCGGTGCAGTCGGCCTCTATGC
Organism: Oscillospiraceae bacterium; assembly: GCA_022801715.1. Taxonomy (GTDB): domain Bacteria; phylum Bacillota; class Clostridia; order Oscillospirales; family Oscillospiraceae; genus CAJFPI01. The sequence goes on along the minus strand of JAAWSV010000074.1, from coordinate 3,644 downwards.
TCTCATAGCGCCGCCGGCACAGGGGGACAAAATCCATCCGCACCCGGCCCCGCTCCACGTCGCCAAGGAGCACCCCCTTCTCCCCGGTCTCGTCAAACCCCCGCCCCTCGAGACAGCCGGGGTAGGCGTAACAGGTGCCGCCCTGGCGCAGCAGGCCGCTGCGCTGGTGGATGTGCCCCAGAGCCAGATAGTCAAGGCCGCTGCGGGCGATGTCCTCCCTATCAATGGGGTTGTATATGCCGCCGCTGGTATCCCCGTGGAGGCACATGAGGGAGACGCCGCCCCGCTCCGGCGCGGTAAAGCCGGCGAGGAGCCCCTCCCGCTGCTCCGGGGCCGTGAAGGCCGCCCCGTAGACGGTACAGCCCTCCAGCGCCACCGCCTCCACCTGGGGGGCGGAGAAGATGTGGACATTCTCCGGCCAGAAGCTCCCCTGATAGGGGCTCTGGCTGGTATAGGGGTCGTGGTTCCCTGGCGCGATGAACACCGGACAGCGGATGCGGCCCAGCGCCGCCCTCAGCTGCTCCAAGGTCTCCCGATAGACCTCGGCGCCGTCAAAGAGGTCGCCGCTGAGGAGCACCAGCTCCGCCCGCCGGCTGTTGGCTAAATCAGCCAGACGGTCCAGCAGCTCCCGGCTCTCCTGCCGCCGCTGACGGCCCTTCCCGGTGCCCAAGCCGCGAAAGGGGCTGTCAAGGTGCAGGTCCGCGGCGTGGAGGACCCTCATGCCGTCGTCTCCTCTGTCCGCCAGAGCTTGCACACATCCACCCACCTGTCCGTCTGCGCGTACCGCTCCAGCTCCTCACAGGTGATCTTCACGGCGCTGTTGGCGCTGCCGGCGGCGGGAAACACGGTGGCAAAGCGCCGGAGGGACACATCAAGGTACACCTCCACCCCTTGGTTTACGGCGAAGGGGCACACGCCGCCCACCGCGTGGCCCACCCGCTCCACCGCCTCCTCGGCGGTGAGCATCTTGGCCTTGCCGCCGAAGGCGGCCTTGTAGCGGGTATTGTCCACCTTGGCGTCCCCGGCGGCCACAATCAAAATGGTCCGATCCTCTATTTTGAACGTGAGACTCTTGGCAATCCGGGCCTCCTCCACGCCCAAGGCCTCCGCAGCCAAGGCCACCGTGGCGCTGGACACGGAAAACTCCTTAATTTTTTCCTCAATCCCCAAGGCGCGGAAGTACCCGCGGACCTTCTCAATCGACATAACAAACCTCCTGTAGTATGGCGGCAAAACAGGCAAAAATCCCCCTCCAGCAGGCCTAAGAGGGAGATTTTCCGCCGCTCTACCGGATTTCCAGCCGCTCCACCCCGGTACAGAGCCCGGTAGCGGTGTCCAGCGTAAACACGCTGCCGCAGATCTTGCAGGGATCCTCCGCCACCTGATAGCGCCCGGGAAGCCCCCCCAGGTACCCCTCGATGCTCTGCTCCGGCAGAATACCCAGCACCGAGCGGATGGGCCCGGTCATCCCCAGGTCCGTCTGGTAGCCGGTGCCCTGGGGCAGCACCTGCTCGTCGGCGGTGGCCACGTGCGTGTGGGTCCCCCAGAGGGCGGACACCCGGCCGTCCAGGTAGTAGGCCATGGCCAGCTTCTCGCTGGTGGCCTCGGCGTGGAAGTCCACCAGCGTCAGGTCGGCGGGGTGCTCTCTGAGGAGGCGGTCCACGGTGGTGAAGGGGTTGTCGGCGTTGAACCAGAGCTCACAGCGGCCGATCAGGTTGATGACGGCGATCTGAAGCCCGTCCCCGCCGTCATAGACGCCGCAGCCCCGGCCGGGGGAGCGCCCGGTGAAGTTGGCGGGGCGGAGGATATAGGGATTCTCGTCCAAATAGCGGGCGATCTGCACCCGGTTGAAGGTGTGGTTGCCCAGTGTGATCACGTCGGCCCCGGCGGCAAAGGCGGCCTCCGCCTGCTTGGGCGTGATCCCCAAGCCGGAGATGTTCTCCCCATTGACCACGGTGAAACGGACGTCGAACTGGGCCTTGATGGTGCGCAGGTGGCGGGAGAGCATGTCGAGGCCGTTTTCGCCCACAACATCTCCGATGGCAAGGATGCGGTACTGCATTCCGGGGATCTCCTTTTCCTTAGATGGTTTTATTTGAAACGCTTGGTATTCATGATAGCATAAAACCATGCCAAGCGCAATTGTTTGTTTCTCGGTGTTCGGAGGTCTCGCTCTCCCAAGAATAATCTCCCGTTTCCCCGGAAATACTACCCCCATATAGGACACCCTGAAAGGGAGGAACAACACCTATGCAAAAGAAAATCGGCGCCCAGACCCTGCGTCTGAGCCAGCCGCCAGCCATCATCTCCTCCGCCTGCATCGGCGGCAAACAGGAGCAGGAGGGGCCTCTGTCCGCCTACTTTGACGAGCTCAGTGACGACAGCTTCTTCGGTGAAAAGACCTGGGAAAAGGCGGAGTCCGCCATGCAGAAGCGGGCCCTCTCCCGGGCGCTGGACAAGGCGGGGCTTGCCTCCAAGGACATTGACTTCGTCTTTGCCGGGGACCTTCTCAACCAGTGTATCGGCTCCTCCTTCTCCCTGCGGGACTTCGGCGTGCCCTTCTACGGGCTCTACGGGGCCTGCTCCACCATGGGGGAGGGGCTGTCCCTGGCCTCCCTCCTCTTGGACGGGGGCTTTGGCACCACCATTGCTGCCATGACCTCCTCCCACTTCTGCACCGCCGAGCGGCAGTACCGGATGCCCGTGCCCTACGGCAACCAGCGGACCCCCACCGCCCAGTGGACCGCCACTGCCGCCGGCTGTACCGTCCTCCAGAGCGGTGGGAGGGGACCGGTGGTGACCCACGTCACCTGCGGGCGGATTGTGGACAAGGGGATCACAGACGCCAACAACATGGGCGCCGCTATGGCTCCCGCTGACGTGCGATTAGGACAATACATCCCAACTTTTTGACATAGCCGCATTACACACATACTCTCCCACAAGCACACTCCCACAGCCGACAACCAGCGGCTGTGGGAGTCTTTTTTGACTATATCATACAAAAACAGTGCACTTCTCTACAAATCGCAGCGATTTATAGGAATCTCTTCTCTACTTTTTGAAGAAACGGAGGGACTGCAATGACATTGGACCTATCCTATTTCTACGGCAGCGAGGCCGAGCAGTACAGCTTTTACCGCATCCCCAAGGTCCTGCTCACAGACCAGCGTTACAGGGGCGTATCCATGGAGGCCAAGGTGCTCTACGGCCTGATGCTGGACCGTATGGGGCTGTCCGTCCGCAGCGGCTGGATGGACAGCGAGGGACGGGTGTACATCTACTTCACGCTGGAGGACGCACTGGAGGCCTTGGGCTGCGGCAAGGACAAGGCGGTTCGGCTGTTCAAAGAGCTGGATACCACCTCCGGCATCGGCCTGATTGAACGCCGCAAGCAGGGCCAAGGCCGGCCGGCACGGGTCTATGTCAAGAACTTCACCCTGCCGCCCGCCTCCGGAGAATGTGCGCCCGCGCCTGCTCTGGAGGGGCCGCAGTTCCAGACTTCTGAAAAACCGAAGTCTGGACTTCGGGGTGTGCCCGCCGCCTTGACTTCTGAAATTCCGAAGTCTGCACTTCTGGAAAAGCGAAGCCAAGACTGCGGAAAATCCGCCGCAATTAAGACTGATAAGAATAATACTGAGTTT
>JAAWSV010000016.1 GCA_022801715.1 Oscillospiraceae bacterium | reverse complement strand
CAGGATGGGCTTGAATCCATAGAATCCCACAAAATCCTCGAACTGCCGGTTCAGCGTGGAATCCTCCTGCTTCAAAAGCCGCTTGATGACTACCTGCTTCATATATCGCAACACAGCAAAACGAAGTTGTCAATAGATATAAATAAAACGATGGTCTATTTTCGAGAGGAGAAATTCTGATGAGTTTTCCAAAACTGACTTTCCCGCTGACTGTGGACTTTGGGGATACAGAATATTGGATCAGAGAACAAGGGCCTTTCAAATACAGCGCTGCGGTAACAGCGTTTTTCATCGGAGAGGATATTGGTGCTGTCTCCAATGATGGTATCTCCCTGATGCATGAGCTGGAGCATCAGCTTCAGACCTTTGGCAGTCACCTCCAGCCCTATGTGAGAGAGCGGGTGATAGATGCGGACTCTTTTTTCTATCCAGAGATGCAGTCGGTCAATAACTCCATATGTTTTGCTTTTCATGTAACAGGCTCAGGCTCAGGCACAGGAGTCATGACTGAGCGATACACGTTTTCTTCTCTGCATGACTTCCTCTATGTGGAGTTGGGCAAGGCGATCCTTCGCGGCAATGCGCCCCGGCAGTGCCGCCTGTGTGGACGCTGGTTTCTCCATGAGCAGGGAGACCGGGCGATGTACTGTGAGCGTATCGCACCCGGCGAGGAGAGCAAGACCTGCCGGGAGGCCAGGGCACGGGCGGTCTTTGAGAAGAAAATTCAGGACGAGGACACTTGGAAAATTTACAAGCGGGCGTATAAAAAATACTACGCCCGCTACATGAAGGGAAATATGAGCGAGACTGAATTCAAGGCTTGGGCGGCACAGGCGGCGGCTTACCGGGACGCCGCGATTGAGCAGATCAAGTCGTCGGTTGACGCAGTAATGAAGGCCTATATGATCAATCAACTGCGAGAAAAACTGAACCGTCAGTGAGTGCGGCCCTATCTTTGGAGACACAGGCGCAGCAGAAAATGAACAAGGAGGAACCGATATGTCTATTCCTGGAGCAGTGATTGTCCCTCATCCGCCTTTGATTATTCCTACCGTGGGGCGCGGATGGGAGCAGGAAGTCCAGACTACCATTGATGCTTACCGGACTGCCGCAAAGCAAGTAGCGGCCTGGAACCCAGAGGCGCTGATCATCACCTCGCCCCACCAGATTATGTACGCCGACTACTTTCACATTTCCCCCGGCAAGGGGGCGTCCGGCGATATGTCCACCTGGAACGGAAAGCTGGCGGAGATCTGGACCTTGCTCTCCACCAAGCCGGAGGACTTCAAGGGCGGGGCGTGTGGTCTGTGATCTTCCTTCGTCTCAAAAAGCCCGCCTGTGTCTGACAAGCGGGCTTTTTGTGGCTGGAGGCTGATTCACGCTTTGTATACCCTAGAGCGAATGCTGTGCTCTTTGGCAAACTCTTTCGCAAAGGATTTCGAGGGAGCATAGATAGTCAGATTTGGACAGTCCTCGAAGGCCGTTTCGTCGATTTTGGTCACTTCCTTTGGAAGAATGAGGGCGGTCAGGTTGGTGCAGCCTTGGAAAGTACGCGGGCCAATGGACAGCGTTTTGCCCCAGGGGAATCTAAGGCAGGTCAGCGCTTGACAGCCCCGAAAGAGTTTAGCTGCGTGCTTCCAATCATTGCGTCCCTCAAACAGATCAAACTCATTCAGATTCAGGGAACTTTCGCCGGGCGGTGAGATAAAGATACATTTTTTCTGCTTATACTCGGCACACAAAACAATGACAAGCCCGGGCAAAGCTTCATCCAGCGCTTTCATGACTTCATCCATAATGCCGTGACTGCTGTCATCCTCTACGGCCATAAATACAAAGGCTGGGAGACTGTCGCCAGACAGGGCTGATTCTGCGGCGGACTTGATGGCGTTTGTGTAGTCCTCGCACCAGCTTGTCTCAAATGTCCCATAGCTGGACAGCTCGTCCTTGGATAAGGCTTTGCACCACGCCTGCTTGTCCTCGTAGATTTTCTGTGCGGCGGCTGGAACCTTCTCCAAATCCTCCCGGTTTCCGGAGATGGCGCAGATATACCCAACACCGTAACTGAGACCCATGTACAAATCCCTCCATGTCGTCAAATTTTGCAATAATGTACCACTTTTGAAAATCGCGTGTCAAGTATGCTGTGTGCATAGACTAAATAGCCGCCTGTAACTCCTAACCTAAATGTGTGAAGGAGTTTCTGACCAGCCTGGCGGCGGAGCAGTGCCATGTGGAGGTGACCATACTCCTGATTCCCGGCAAGAACGACAGCGTAGAGGAGATCAAGAACCTAACCCAGTGGCTGGCGTCGGTGGATCGGAACATCCCACTGCACCTCAACCGCTTCTTCCCGCGGTATCAGATGACGGACAAGCCGCCCACATCAGTGGAGCGGGTGTATCGGCTGGCCGATGCTGCGAGGGAGTATCTGGCGTTTGTCCATACGGGGAATTGTTGATGCAGAAATGTTTGGGGCTTGCCTCTTATTTGCAGGTTGTAAAGCAGCGCAAACTCAAAAATTTCCAAGGGACAAAGGCTGCGTTCGGAGCCCGTTTGAGGTCAGCGTAAAAAATACCCAGCGTAGTTTGTGCAATTTATCTGATCATATGTCAGCTCCGAACCAAACGGGCAGTTGCATTTACACAAAAAAATTTTTTATAAAAAATAAGTTTATTCCTATTGTGCCGGTAAGCGGGCAGCAAAACGACAGGAGGAAAAAAATGATGCAAGGTATGTTTGAAGGCGGTTTCCAAGAGGAAAAGCGGCATCTGCTGCCCTCGCTTGACCGACATTTTTCAGCCGCTGTGAAGAAGAGAGGGACCTGTGTATGAGTGAAGAAGAGCTGCGTGAGCTGCTGCTGGCCGAGGTGTACGCCGGGGCGTTCTCCGGGCTGGGCGCGATGCTTCTGGACGAGGACCGGATTCGGAACGCCGGGGCAGAGGAGTTGGAGGAACTTGCACGGGATTTATAGAGGTGATATGCTGTATTTTACTTACAATAAAATTCCCCATGCCAGCGGACGCATGAGGAAATCTGAATGGCAGCGAAAAAATTTCAAGGAGGGATTTATGGTGGAAAACAAGCAGGATTTTGTCATTACAAAGGGTGTTTTGACCAAGTACAACGGTCCCGGCGGGGATGTGGTTATCCCGGCGGGCGTTAAGAAAATCGGGGATGGTGCGTTCAAAGGCTGCGTGGCCCTGACCGGCGTGACCATCCCGGAGGGTGTGAAAGAAATTGGCGGTTATGCATTCTACGGCTGCAAAAACCTGAAAACCTTGACCGTCCCGAGGTCCGTAAAGAAAATCGGCAAATACGCCTTTAGTGGCTGCGATTTTTACATGGCGCTGATTGCGCCGTATTTCCCGATTTCGAACGTTGAAAGGGACGACAAGCTCAAAGCCTGCCGCGGCTTTGCCAGGGTGTATCTGGAAAACGCGGTGGAGGACGGAGAGGTCAAGGCGGGCTACCTCCGCTACATCAAGAGCCAGAGAAAGAATCTTTACATTGACGCCATTGGGGATGGCGCGCTGCTCCACCTCCTTTTTGCAGCCAGGCTGGTCCAGCCGAAGGACATAGAGGACCTGATGGGGTACAAGGCGTACTTCCGCCAGGACACGGAGGCTTTGATCCAGGAGTACCGGGACCGCTATCTGGGGCCGGCGGACCCCGTAAAGGAGGCGGAGCAAAAAAAGAAGGCCGCGGGGAAGTCCGCGAAGAGCATGGAGGAATTTGAGGCCACCGGTGTGATGACGCTGGCGGAGGCGGAAAAGCTGTATACCCTCAAACGGGAAAAGGGCAGTGTCATTATCACCAGATATAAAGACAATACAAGCCCGGACGCAGATGTGGTGATCCCCCGGGTCATCGGCAAGTCCCCGGTGACGGGGATCAACGCAGGCGCCTTCAGTGGCACTCCAAATATTCGAAGCGTGACCATCCCGGAGGGTGTGAAGACAATTGGCGGGTTCGCCTTTACTGGGTGCTTCAATCTCCAGAGCGTGACGCTCCCGAAGAGCCTGCGGGAAATGGTTTCGAGCGTCTTTATGGACTGCAAGCGGCTGGAGAGCATAACCATCCCGGGCGGCTTGAAACATATCCCAGACCAATGCTTTTCTGGCTGTTCGGGCCTGACCAGCGTTACCATCGAGAAGGGCGTGAAGATCATTGGGCGGACTGCCTTTTCTGGGTGTAATATTGAAAGTCTGACGATCCCGGAAGGCGTCACCTCGATTGAGACTGATGCCTTTTGGGGTTGCAGGAACCTGCGGGAGGTGACCATCCCGGAAAGCGTCACAGAGATTGGCCACCGAGCCTTTGAAGGCTGCGTAAACCTCCAAAGCGTGACGATCCCGGAAAACGTCACGGAAATTAGCGACAGCACCTTCGAGGGCTGTAGTAAGCTCCAAAGCGTGACCATCCCGAAGAGCGTCAAAAAAATCAGCGGCACCGCCTTTAAAGACACGCCGTGGCGTGAGGGTCTGGGCGCGCTGGCCGTGATCAATCACTGCCTGCTGAACTATCTGGGGGAGGAAAAAGACGTGATCCTTCCGGAGGGCCTAAGGGAGATCGGCGACGGCGCTTTCGAGTACTGCGCCGGTATCCAAAGCGTAACGATCCCGGACAGTGTCGTCGCAATCGAGAACGGGGCGTTTTCCTACTGCGAAAAACTACGATCCATTGTCATCCCGGAGAGTGTCACGGAGCTGGGCGCCCTCGTTTTTTGTGACTGTAAAAGTTTGCAGAGCGTAACGATCCCAGGGGGTATCAAAGAAATCCGCCATGGCGCCTTTGACGGCTGCGAGAACCTTCGAAGCGTCACCATCCCGGTGGGTGTCACCAGTATCGAATATCAAGCGTTCAACGGCTGCGTCAATCTGACCGATGTGACAATCCCGGCCAGCGTCAGGGAAATTGATCGAAGCGCTTTCACATATAATCCTGAGATCGGCATAGTTATTATCATGAAGGGCCTCACCATCCACGCCCCCGCCGGGAGCTATGCCGAGCAGTACGCCAGGGAGAACGACATCAAATTTCAGCCGCTGTGAAGGTCCCGGCATCATCAAGGCAAGGTGTTTGCGGATGGTCCGGCCAACGCCGCCTCCGCTTTGCGGCAGCCTTGCCGGAGGCGTCGGGAGATGTTGTTTTCGCGTTTTATGAGAGACAGGCATTGATATTATTTCGCAAATAGAATATAATATTGTCAAAATGGGCAGTAGGGAGATAGCGTATGGATCGTACAACTATTGTCAGCGATATCAATGCTTTGTTACATATCACAGCCGGCTGTCTTGCGAATTGGCTGGATGAGATTTTGCCTGAAGTGACGGATTCCTGGTGGGTGGATTGTGTTCTGTCCAGCCTCAGTTATTCCCAGCGGGAGGTTGCTGAAAATAGAAATTTCTCCAAGCTGTCAGATTTCGACCTGGCGGCTCTGCTTCGCATTGCAGATAAATCCTGGTACGATATGCGTACTGTTGCGTATTTACCAACGAGCCAACGGGAGTGCGTCCGCAATATGATAAGCGTCCGCAACAACTGGGCGCATTGCAGCGCGGAGCTCCCCGATAAGGATACGATACTGCGCGATTTGAACATCATCCTCACATTTGCGCAGCAGTTCAACTGCGAGCATGTGGTATACGCAAAGATCAGCGAATTGACTGCCTTTATCGAGAAGCCAGGCAGCATTGCCTTTACGCCGCAAAGAGCGGAGGATGTATCAAAACCCACAGCGGCTTTACCTGCCGGGAGCGGCGCAATCACGCAGAACTCCATGGTCTGTCTTGTCAGCAATCCCCGGAAGCGCGGCTTTGTCGTTGGCATTGCTGAGCTCGGAGGAACAACAAAGTACAGTGTTTTTATTGATAACGCAATTCACACTTACTATACCGGACAGATCGCTCCCGTTGCAGAAACGGCGGATTATCAATGGATTGATGTGAACCGGTTCCGCAGCTTGATGACCGCTTATCAAATCAACAATCCGTCGGGGCAAAATTTGTATTCCTTAAATTCTGCCCGCATTGACTTTGTTCCCTATCAATTCAGGCCCGCGCTCAAAATCATTCATGCCGATGAGCCAAGAATTTTGATTGCAGACAGCGTAGGCGTCGGAAAAACGATTGAAGCCGGACTGATTATTAAAGAATTAGCCGCCCGGCAGGAGCTGGAGAAAATCCTGATTATCTGCCCCCGCCCCCTTGTGGCTGAACGCAAGTGGGAATTGGAAATGAAACGCTTTGATGAGGACTTTATTCCGCTGGACGGGCCAGCCCTGCGGCAGGCCATCTCGGATACAGATCGTGACGGTGAATGGCCGCAGCGGTATCATAAAGCGATTATTCCGTACTCCATCCTGGACGGCCGCGCATACAGCGGTGAAAGCTCCAACAGAGCGAAAAATTTTGGCCTGTCAGACCTTGAACCAGCGCCACATTTTGATCTCGTTATCGTTGATGAGGCACATCACATCCGAAACGGCAGTATGGACAAGGAAAAGGCGTTCGCCTATAAATGCACCAAATTTTTCTGCGACCATGCTGACGCGGTTGTGATGCTGACGGCGACCCCGCTTCAGACCGGCGATGATGATCTGTTCACGCTGCTTAATGTATTGCGCCCGGATATTGTCATAGACCAGAAAACATTCCATATGATGTCCAAGCCCAACGAATACATTTCAAAGTGCGTCCGCACAATCCGAAGCGCGGACGGGAGCTGGCAAAACAGGGCGGCGCAGGAGCTGCTTCAGGTCAGAAAAACCCAGTGGGGGGACAGCGTTATGGCAGGCAGCCCGCTGTATGACGACATCCTGACGCGGCTTGAGCGAGAGGACATATCACGTGAGGACCGTGTTCGCTTAATTTCAGATGTCGAGTCATTGCACAGTTTCAGCACCATGATTAACCGAACCCGCAGACGTGATATTCAAGATTTTTGCGTCAGACGCAGCATAACGATTGAAACGGAATTTACGCCTGAGCAGAGGCGGCTTCATGATGAGTTGCTGCGGTTTGAGGCCAGCTCACTGGCGGCGCTGCATGGCGCAAGGGCTGTTCCATTCATGATCAGTACGATTCGGCGGCAGGCGGCGAGCTGTATTTTTGGACTTGCTCCCCATATTCGCGATATGATTGAGCATCGCTTTCAGAGCATGAACGATGATCCGGAACTTGATTTTGAAGATTACGACTTGGATTCCGATCGTTCCGAGACGCTGGTTCGCTTGGCAAAGAATGTGCTTGCGCTGGCAGAAGCCCTGCCGGACCGCGATCCGAAGATTGAAAAGGTGTACGAGATCATTCAGCAGAAGCAGGCTGACGGCAACAACAAAATCATGCTGTTCAGCACATTCCGGCACACGCTGGCCTATCTCAAAAAGAAACTGCAGTCCAAGGGGCAGCGCGTTGAGCAGGTGGATGGAAGCGTGAAGGACGAACAGCGCTACGAGCTGAAGCGCCGCTTTGAGCTGGAGAGAGAAAATCCGGACGCTATTGATATTCTTCTGTTTACAGAGGTCGGCTCAGAAGGCCTTGACTATCAATTCTGCGACACCATGATCAACTACGACCTGCCCTGGAATCCCATGCGTATCGAGCAGCGGATCGGCCGAATTGATCGCAGAGGCCAAAGAAGCGAAGCCGTAAACATCTATAATGTCATTACCAAAGGAACGGTAGATGCTGATATTTATGAACGCTGTTTGATGCGTATCGGTGTTTTCGAGAACAGCATTGGCGAGTGCGAAGAAATCCTTGGCGGCATCGCCGCACAAATCGAAAGGATTGTCCTTGACTTTAGGCTTTCCGACAGTGAGCGCAAGAAAAAACTGGAACAGATGGCCGACAACGAGGTTCGTAAAATCATGGAAATGAACCGCTTGGAGGATGAAGAAAAAGAACTGTTTGGGTTTGACCTTTCCGAATTTACAACCACACAGGAGATTCGCAGAGCGGAAAATCCGTGGCTGACGCAGCAAACGGTTCAGCTGCTTGTTACCAACTATCTCAACGAGAGAATTGGCTCCGGAATGTATATTTTAGGTGACAGCGCCAATAAAACCTTGCGCCTGTCCGCTGGCGCAAGGGCTGCCGTTCTGGCAGACCTGCGGAATCTGCAAGGAGTCAGAAGTGCGGTAAGACGGACATGGGAAAACTATTTAAGCGGCAAAAAGGCGACAATTTCCATTACATTTGACGCTGAATCCGCATCCAAAAATCGAGACAGTCTGTTCATTACCGCGCTGCATCCGTTCGCAAGACAGGCGGCTAAGTACTTTACGGCTGAAAATACTTCCTATCTGAAGATTAAGCATCGGTCCGATGCGCTTCCTGCCGGCGTCTATCCCTTCTCCATCTATGCGTGGAGATATACCGGCTCCAATCCTTATTCCCGCCTTGTGACCATATGCGAGAACGCCACGATTTCACATGAGCTGCCCGACATCCTTGAGAGCAGCCCTGCGGAGCTGACGGGTCAAGTGGAGCACGACCCGTCTTGGGACGCCCTGGAACTGCTCCATGCGCAGGAGTGGAAGGCCGCAAAGGAGAAGTATCTTTCGGATGCGGCGAACACAGCCATGTTTCGGCTCGAAAGTCTTGAAAATACGCACCGAAACAGAGTCAGAGCGTTGGAGCAGCAAATCAGCGATGCTTTTGATGACCAGATCAAGCGAATGAAACTGGGCGAATTGGAGACAGTTCAAGCGGATTTTGACAAAAGAGCAGCCAGCATTCAAGCGGATCAAACACGTTCAGATATTCACACTACCCTCCTGGCGAACGGCATCATTGTTGTAGAGGAGATGTAATATATGGCCCTACTGGACCGGCTTTTTCAGAAATTCGGCGCTATGCAGCGAGCGGATATCACATTACAGCAATTAGAAGAACTGCGGGACGGGTTAAAGTCGGTGGAAGCGGCGGAAATCACTTCGCTGACGAATGCGCAGGATTTCCTGTCGCTGCTGAGGAAATTCCGTGAGGGCGTTGCGGAAGCGGACAGGCTCCACGGTGATAACTATCCTCAGCTGCTCAATTCTTTGCTGTCGGTGGGGGAGGACGGCCTGTATTCGAATAACCTCCGCTTCATCTTTGAGTTAATTCAAAATGTAGATGACTGTGAATTTCCCCATACTGAGGACCATTCTTTAGACATTCATTTTGACTTTAACCACGACAAGATCGTGCTTCGTTACAACGAGGAGGGTTTTACTCCATTCAACGTATTTGCCATTACCGGCATCGCCGAGGCCGCGAAGAATGTATCCGCCGGAAAAAATGAGATCGGCGAAAAGGGCATTGGCTTTAAGTCTGTTTTTGGCGTTACGAATACCGTTTTGATTCGCAGCGGCTGGTTCTCCTTTGAATTGCACAAAGAAAACTTTACCATACCGATTGCAAGCTACCAGACGCACGAGTATTGTCCTGGAACGGAGATGACATTGTTTGTTCCGGGAGGGAAAGCCAGCAGTATTTATAGTGAAATAAAGGAGCAATATTGCAATAAGGATGCTTTATTCAGCAGAAATCCCCTTCTCTTTCTCAATAAGCTGACCTCTCTCAGGATGCACTATGATGAATTCCGAACCATGGAATTCCGAGTCAGCAGGCCGGGCGGCCCCGCCTCATCCAAATTCTGTAAGGATGAGGACGTACATATTTCAGTCGATCTCCATGACTATGAACGGGGCTTAGAGAGACATGTCGTAGAAGAGATTCGCTGTACCCGTTATACATCTTCTGTCGTTTTTGATGAAGCCGCCTGCCAATCACGATATGGCGCGAAAACAAAGGTGGGCAGTAACGGCGGCAAACCAATGACCTTACAGGTTGTATTTCCTTGCCCGGAGTATTTGGACACTGTTGGAAATGGAGCGCTGTATTCTTTCCTGCCAACCCAGCTTCGTTTCAATGTACCTGTGGTCTGCCATGTTCCATTTAAGCTGGACGCATCCAGAGAATTCGTTGATCCTCAGGAGAATAACATTTGGTTCCGGGACGCCGTCCGATACTTATCTGAACTGTTGGACTATGCGTATCAGGATTGGGCGAGAATCATTAAGAATGACATCATAGCATATTTGCCAAGCGTGAACCGAAGCCTGTTTGCAGATAACAACGGAAAAGAAAGGTGTCTTAGCTCCCAGGAATCGTTCAAAGGACGGCATTTTTCCAAGCTGCCGATTTTCTTTACCAGCAGCGGACACTTTGTAGACATGGATCAAGTATTCTGCTTTGACAGCGCGGAGGAAATCTACGAGCCCGAGGTGGCATATTCTTTACTGCCTCTTTCAAAGGAACTTTTTACGTTTCCCAAACAGAAATCATTTGCCAACATTGGAATCCAGAGCGAGCGGAATATTTATCCGCGGTTGTTTTCTATCGCGCTCAAAGCTCCGGCAAAGACCGGGCGGATCCTGCAATATCTGAATAGGGCTGGGTTTCATCCCATGGAGTCCCATATCCCGTCAGAGACATTTGAATTGACCCAGGAGCAGGTCGGCCTCTTCCTGCGATATGAGGACATCGAAAAGCTCTTTGGCGAATATGCAAAAAAATGTCTGCAAGCGGGGAGGCGGCCCGTGTATCAGCTCCTGTCCGCGGTGCAAATGCCGATTCAAGGCGCCTTGTATCAGGATTTTAAGCTGAGCGAAACGCCAAAAGCCGTTGAGAGATATTTGAGAGGGTGTCAAGAAAAGTGCGTACTGATCGACATCGGGGAGGATCAGTATTTTCCGTGTGATAACGCGCTTGTGCTGTCCGCGAGGAACCCGTTGGCCTCCTTCTCCGCATTTTGCTATGCGGTGGATAGTAAGGATACCTTTTCCATCAGAATGAAGCACAAGGAAATATCCGATCGCTTGAACCGCCTCTCGGAGTCCGACGAAGGCAGTGCCGAAGATTACCTTCGTGAATTGCGGAATAACCGCCAGCTTGGCCGAGATGCCATCGGAAAACAGCAATATCAAAATTATATTGACCTGATATTGCGCTCAGGCATCAGCCCTGTGCGCTTTATTCAGGAGCTGCTCCAAAATGCTGACGATTGTGAATATGGAGAGGGCGTCGTTCCGGAGTTTTCCTTGCACCAGGACCAGTCGAAGATCGTCACAGAGTATAATGAGGTTGGCTTTACCCGGGGAAATATTCGCTCGATCACCGCGATTGGTGAATCTACAAAAACCCATCTCATGAATCAGAATGCCGCCAAAATTGGCGAAAAGGGTGTGGGTTTCAAAACCATTTTTTCGATCGCCTCTGAGGTGCGGATTCACAGCGGAATGTATCATTTTTCTCTGCTTGCAAAAGCGCCCACGATCCCGGAACGCTTAAAGGATCAGCATGACAACACGCTGGGAACACGGATGGAGATTGTTTTGAAACAGGGGATCCGGCTGTCCAACTACAGCGAAAAGGACATGCTGGAGTTCTGCCTGTGTCTCAGAAAACTCCGCAAAATCAGAATCAACAATACCTTCATCACCATTGAGGATTCCGACAATATCCGGACGGTTACCATTAACAAACGGCAGCACACCTTCAGGCGTTTCATTCATCATTTTTCGATGAGTGATGAAGCCGTGAGGGAAAGAGAAAATGGACTGCGCAGTATTTCCAGCGGCCAAAGCATCGTCTGCTATATCCCGGATAAGGGCGCGGCGAAGGACTATCCTCTGTACTGCGGTCTGCCTACAAGGCACAGGATCAAGATTCCGCTTGTGGTTGACGCCCCGTTTATGCTGACCACCTCAAGAGAAGAAATCGAGTTTGGAAGCCGCCTGTGGAATGATCGTGTCAGGGCAGAGGTATACGCGTCATTGCTTTCCATCATGGATAAAACAAAGCGCAGTGACCGGCATAAGGTTTTGCGCTTGGTCAGATTTGTTCCTCGCCGCCAAGGGACACAAACGGTATATGCGAATGATTTTTCTGACTGTGAGTATCTGAACCAATACGACTTCTTATCGGAGGTCAGGGCGGCAAACCTGCTGCCGACCTTTAAAAGAAGCGTATTCGTTTCAGTCAAGAGCCGCGCCGCGTACCGTTTCCCCGAGGCAGCGAATTATTTGTTTGGGGCCGGCTGCTTTGGCGCGGTCCCCGCCGCCACAGCATTGGATATTCCAGGGGACGAATCCTTCGATTCCACTCTGAATGCAATGGGCTGTGCCGAGGCGCCATTCGCGCAGGTGATCCCTCTGCTGAAGAGATATGCAGGCGGCTATATTGAAAATGATGTCTTCCGGGAGAGCTTTTATGCCTATTTGCAGAGCGTTCCGGCAGAACATCTGATGTCCCTGAGAGAAACTCCCATCATTCCGGTATTCAGCGTACAGGGGGATCAGACGCAATACATTTCATGGAAAGACGATGGGATCTTTGTCAAGAAAGACTGCACAAAGTCAGAGCATAATTACTATGTTTTGAATGAGCGTATCCTGCCTAAATCGACCTTTGAGAAGATATTCGGCGTAAACATCAATGAGATGAACGCCGAATGGGAACGCAGCCGCTATAATGACGGGCTGCGGGATATCATCCGCGGAAGCGATACTGCTGAAATCTATCAATACCTGATGGAAGAATTTTTTAAGGGTTCTTTTGTACGCTATCGCTCACAAGAGATCTTGATGGGTATGCGAGAATTTATTCCCCTCAGGAACCAGCTTGGAAAAATTATTGATACAGGTGTATTTATCTGCAACGAGCCGATGGGATATTTCCGGTCCGGCATTGTGCTGTCGATCGCCGCGCATAACGAGTGCAGGCAATTGGCGGAATACTTAAAATATCCTCCCTTGTCGAAGATTCATTATCAGGACATATTGTATACTGAGGATTTGACAGAAGATGATATTGAAGACCTTACCGATGATTACTTTGAAAACGGCGAAGAAATTCTTAGAAATTTTCACCGCAGCGGCCAACTGTCCGATGACCTGATTGGTGAATACGGCCTTGCCTACATTACCATGCAATCCGGTCAAGATGACGATGATCTCGAATTTCCAAAGAATCCGGTGTTAAACATGGAAAGGCTGAGAAAGCACATTCGGACCCTGCTGAAAAATCCAATCAAAATCGTGGCGCGAAAAGTCGAGCTCACCGTCCATAAGGCGAGAGACTCATCGGGCAGGGAGTTTGGACTTGATGACAGAGCGGTTCGCGAACAGACGCTGAAAGAATACACCCCTGACGGTGTCCATGGGCGCTGCTTTTGTCAAATGTGCCGCAAGGTAAAGCCTTACGAGCTGATGGAAGTAAACAATATCATTGCCGCCCCTCGATACTTTTTCCCTCAAACAAGAGTCGCGTTGTGTCTTGAATGCAGCAAAAAGTTTGAAGCAATACGATTTGCCAATGCGCCAAAAGGCAAACGCGGTCGTGAAGATCCCTTTGCTGTGGCTCTCAAGGCGGCGAGGATTGTCGGCGGCTGCGTTGATGTAGCAATCGGGAAGGAAACCATCCGCTTTACTGCGACGCACCTTGCGGAAATTCAAGAAATCTTGCGCTCTATGCCTGATAAATAATCTTTTATCATGATAAGCAGGCAAATAGAACCAAAATTTCTAATTTAGTAAAGGTATTGGGATATGATAACTTAAATATGCTGACCCGCGGGAGCAATCCATACCGGAGTATTACTTTTTTACAGCGATTACCTGCCGAACAAATTTGATAAATCATGCAATACTTACGATCAAAGTCACTTCTCATTATAGACGGTGGTGCAATTCATCGCTTAATATTCCCGCTGAGTTGACAGTCTGCTTAGGTGGTCTGATTCAAATTTGACCATTTTCTTAGCTTGGAACAATATTGCTTCAGGCCTGGAAACTCAAGTGTTACAAGGGGTTCTGACCACATAACCAGTCACAGACAGGCGTGGAATATATGGAAATACTGATTTCAAAGAGTGTCGGAAAGCAATAAAATGGAGCAAAAACGGATATAAACAAGCGGAAAATATATAAAGAATATTGCTATGGCAGTTGGTAAGGATGAGGTCGCCAGTTCGAATCTGGCTATCAGCTCCAGAAAGGCCCGTTGTCCCGTAAGGGATGACGGGTTTTCTGCTTTTTGTGATGGGCCTTTGTGTGGAGCCGCGGTTGAAGGACGTGTAGTAGTGACGGCAGGTGTGTTGCCTGCCGTCGTTATTATTCTATCTGTCCCATTTTTGCAGCTGTGCTGTAGTTGGAGCACTCGTGCTTTTTATCTGTCTTTTTTGGAGGCAGGAAATGGCTGAGGATTGATTTTTTGTCGATTATCCAGTACAATATAGCATAAGAAATTGTACAGACATTGGAGGGTATTGATATGGCGAAAGAAACTTCCACCGCGCAGATCGGGTTTGAGAAGCAAATTTGGGACGCCGCCTGTGTTCTGCGGGGGAATATGGACGCCTCGGAGTACAAGACCGTGGTGCTGGGTCTGATTTTCCTGAAATACATCTCGGACCGTTTTGAGGAGAAGCACCGGGCCCTCTTGGAGGAGGGGGAGGGCTTCGAGGAGGACGTGGACGAGTACACCTCTGAGGGCATCTTCTTTGTCCCGGCCAACGCCCGGTGGGATGTGATCCGCAAGGCGGCCCACACCCAGTCCATCGGGATTGCCATCGACGACGCCATGCGGAGCATCGAGAAGGAAAACCCGCGGCTGAAGGACATCCTCCCCAAAAACTTTGCCCGGCCTGAGCTGGACAAGCGGCGGCTGGGGGATGTGGTGGACCTGTTCACCAACATCCAGATGATCGAGCACGGCGACGAGAAGGATATTTTGGGCCGGACCTATGAGTACTGCCTCAACAAGTTTGCGGAGCAGGAGGGCAAGCGGGGCGGGGAGTTCTACACCCCCTCCTGTGTGGTGCGCACGCTGGTGGCGGTGCTCCAGCCCTACCAGGGGCGGGTCTACGACCCCTGCTGCGGCAGCGGCGGCATGTTTGTCCAGTCGGCCAAATTTGTGGAGAGCCACGCCGGAAGCATCAACGATATCTCTGTCTACGGCCAGGACTCCAACCCCACCACCTGGAAGATGGCCCAGATGAACCTGGCGATCCGGGGGATTGACGCCGATCTGGGCCGCTTCAATGCCGACACCTTTTTTAATGACTGCCACCCCACCCTGCGGGCCGACTTCGTGATGGCCAATCCCCCCTTTAACCTCTCCGACTGGGGGGCGGACAAGCTGGGGGAGGACCCCCGGTGGCAGTACGGGCTGCCTCCGGCGGGCAACGCCAACTTCGCCTGGCTCCAGCATATGATCTACCACCTAGCCCCCGGCGGGCGGATCGGCATGGTGCTGGCCAATGGCTCCCTGTCCTCCCAGTCCGGCGGCGAGGGGGAGATTCGGAAAAATATTGTGGAGGCCGACTTGGTGGACTGCATTGTGGCTATGCCCACGCAGCTGTTTTATACCACACAGATTCCGGTCTCGCTGTGGTTTCTCAACAAGGGCAAGAAGCAGAAGGGGAAGACCCTGTTTATTGACGCCCGGAAGATGGGCACCATGGTCACCCGCAAGCTGCGGGAGCTGACGGAGGAGGATATTCAGAGGATTGCGGACACCTACAACGCCTTTGCGGAGGGGACGCTGGAGGATGTGAAGGGGTTCTGCGCCGTGGCGGATACGGAGGAGATCGCCCGGCAGGACTACATCCTCACCCCGGGGCGGTATGTGGGCATCGAGGAGCAGGAGGACGACGGCGAGCCCTTTGAGGAGAAAATGGGGCGGCTGACGGCGGAGCTGGCGGGGCTGTTTGAGAAGTCGCATGAGCTGGAGCGGGAGATTCGGGAGCGGCTGGGGGAGATTGGGTATGAGGTATAGCACAATTCCTTTTGGAAATTTATTGAAAGAGCCTATTCGTAATGGATTGACAAAGCCAAAAGCAATTAGAGGTCAGGGTGTAAAAATGATTGCTATGGGAGAAATATTTGCTAATTCGCGAATCGGTTCTATCAATATGGATATGGTTCCTGTTACCGACAAAGAACTGAAAAATTGTAGCATAGAGGAGGGGGATTTGCTTTTTGCGCGGCAATCATTGGCGCTGGAAGGTGCAGGAAAATGCAGCGTTGTAACAGTAGTTGATGAACCAACTGTATTTGAGTCACATTTGATAAGAGCGAGAGTAGATACTTCAAAAGCAAATCCATATTTTATATATCATTATTTTAATTCTTATTACGGGAGAGAACATATTAAAACGATTGTAGAACAGGTTGCAGCAGCAGGAATTAGAGGCAGCGACTTGATAAGACTAAATGTACCTTGCCCTACTTTGGAGGAGCAAAAACATATAGCAGAAATTCTTAATAGATTTGATGATAAAATCGAACTGAACCAGAAGATAACTGAAAATTTGGAGCGGCAGGCGCAGGTGGTTTTTCGAGAGCATTTTTTCGATTTTACGAAGGACAATCTGCCAAGTGAATGGGAAATTACTCGTTTAGGGGATGTCGCAACTATTAGCAAGGAAATATTCAATCCCGCCAAAGAAGCAGAAACACTTCTTGAGCACTACAGTATTCCTGCATTTGATGAAATGCGATTTCCGGCGTTTGAATTATCTACCAGTATTAAAAGCAACAAATTCATCGTTGATGCAGACTGTTTCATGATCTCAAAACTTAATCCCACAACAAAACGTGTGTGGAGGCCATATTGTATATCTGACAAAGCGGTTTGTTCCACTGAGTTCATTGTCTACAAAGCACAGGAACAGCAATACACCGATTTCCTTTACTCGCTGATAGACAGTGAGGGCTTTTCAGATTTTATGTGTAGTCATGTAACAGGTTCAACAGGAAGCCGCCAACGAACAACGCCATCCGATACGCTTCAATTTGAATTCGGATTGCCTCCAGCAGAAGAAATTTCTGCATTCACGGCGATTGTTCGGCCAATGTATCAGCAAATTAGAGTTAATGCAATTGAAAATGATAGACTAAAGAGACTTAGAGATACACTTTTGCCGAAACTCATGGCAGGGGAGATTGAGGTTTTACAAAAGTAGAACATACTAACAATTATTACGGAGACTGCAAGATGAATATATTGTTTCAATGGTTATGGGACAATAGCAATGTTATAGCTATTGTTGTATCACTCATTAGCTTGCTTTTAAGCATTGTAGGATTTGTACACTCTTCAACAGGCATCAAAAAACAGGAAAAATGGCACAGATTAAAGAAATTGAGTTCTATGCGTTATGGTATATTTCATTTTATCGTTCTCCTTTGTTTGACGTGCTATATCTTGCTTAATTGGGAAAAATGTATTTCTATGCAGTTCTTTTCACAATTTGACGGAAACAATATTCTGCTTCTTGTTTGGATAATTTTAATTTTCCTTATTATTTATGAAGTAGAGGGAAAAGGAATAAAGATAGCCGAGCATAAAAAAGAAGAAGTACAGCAAGATTTAAGTGATGCTAACTTAAAATATAAAGTAGACACTATGCTTGAACAAATCAAAAATAGCAATCCAGATATTGATGCTCATCAAAAAGAGGAAAGGGAACGGTGAGAATGGATCATCAAACTAAAATAATGATTGTAGACGCCCTTACAAAACTTGTAGACGAAGCCCCTACAAAATCTGTTGTACAGTTTACGTCTTACCCCCAAACCTATGTTGTTACCAAAGAAAGATTTGATATTTGGGTAAATTATATATTTTCGACCATGCAAATTATTTCTTCATATATAGATGTGAGAATATGCCTTTCCAATATTAACAATATTATTATGCAACCAAACTCAAGCAATGAATATGCTTCGCAAGTAAACGCTATCTGTCATATAATATTAGATTTTGCTCGGACGATTCTTTATTTATAAGAGGTGTTACTATGCCTTTCACAGAATCCACCTATGAATCCGCCGTCATCGAGCTCTTCACCCGAATGGGCTACACCCACGTCTACGCACCCGACCTGAACCGGGCGGACTGTACCTCTCCCCTGCTGGACTCGGTGCTTCTGGACAGCCTGGTGCGCCTGAACCGTGGCCTGCCTCCGGAGGCCATCCATGAGGCCATATCAAAACTGAAAAACTTCGACGGGGGCAGTCTGGTGGAGAAGAACCGGACCTTTACAGGCTACCTCCAAAACGGTGTGGAGGTGAAGTATTTCGCCAAGGGGGAGGAGCGCTCCGCCCTGGTGCGCCTGCTGGATTACCGGTGCCCGGACAACAACGCCTTCTATGTGGTGAACCAATATACATACGTGGAAAACGGCAACACCCGCCGTCCGGACGTGATTCTCTTCCTCAACGGCCTGCCCTTGGTGGTGATGGAGCTGAAAAGTCCCTCCCAGGAAAACGCCGGAATCGAGAACGCCTACCGTCAGCTGCGCAACTACATGCAGGACATCCCATCCCTGTTCCTCTACAACGCCATCTGCGTTATCAGCGACCTGACCGCCAACCGGGCGGGGACCATCACCTCCGGCCTGGACCGCTTCATGGAGTGGAAGACCAGGGACGGACGCTATGAAAATACCGCCTTTGCCCAGTTCGATACCTTCTACCAAGGTATGTTCCAGCGGGAGCGGCTGCTGGATATTTTGAAGAATTTCATCCTGTTTTCCGGCGACGCCCATAGGCCCGTCAAGATTCTGGCCGGGTATCACCAGTACTTCGCCGTCCGCAAGGCGGTGGAGAAGGCGGTGACAGCCACCGCCACCGACGGCCGGGGCGGCGTCTTCTGGCACACCCAGGGCAGCGGCAAGTCACTGTCCATGGTGTTCTACGCCCATCTTTTGCAGGAGGCGCTGGACAGCCCCACCATCGTGGTTATGACCGACCGCATCGACCTGGATGACCAGCTGTACACCCAGTTTGCCGGGTGCGCGGAGTTTCTCCGCCAGACCCCGGTGCAGGCGGAGAGCAAGGAGCACTTAAAATCCCTGCTGGAGGGCCGGGCGGCTAACGGGATCATCTTCACCACCATGTTCAAGTTTGAGCGGGGGGAGGCCGCCCTGTCTACCCGGCGGAACATTGTGGTCATGGCGGACGAGGCCCACCGGGGGCAGTACGGCCTGAAGGAGAAGGTGATGTACTCCGAAAACGCCGACGGAGAGCGGGAGGCACGGGTGGTGGTAGGCAGCGCCCTCGTCATCCGGGAGGCTCTGCCCAATGCCACTTTTGTTGGTTTCACCGGCACGCCGGTCTCCATCAAGGACCGGAACACCCGGGAGGTGTTCGGGGACTATATTGATGTCTATGACATGACCCAGGCGGTGGAGGACGGGGCCACCAGGCCGGTGTTTTATGAGAGCCGGGTCATCCACCTGAAGCTGGATGAGAATACCCTGAATCTGATTGACGCCACCTATGATATTCTGGAGCGGCAGGTCAATGCTGAGACCATCGAAAAGAGCAAAAAAATGCTGGGCCAGATGGAGAGCGTCCTGGGGGCGGACTCCACCATTCAGTCCCTGTGCGAGGATATTGTCAGCCACTATGAGAACTACCGGGCCAACCTGCTCACGGGAAAGGCCATGATCGTGGCCTACTCCCGGCCCATCGCCATGAAAATCTACCGGAAGCTGCTGGAGCTGCGGCCCGGATGGACGGAGAAGATCGGGGTTGTCATGACCAGCGGCAACAGCGACCCGGAGGACTGGAAAGCCATCATCGGCACCAAGAGCCACAAGGAGGAGCTGGCCCGGAGGTTCAAGGACAACGGCGACCCTATGAAAATCGCCATTGTGGTGGATATGTGGCTGACGGGCTTCGACGTGCCGTCCCTGGCCACCATGTACATCTACAAGCCCATGCACGGCTACAACCTGATGCAGGCCATCGCCCGGGTCAACCGGGTGTTTCAGGATAAGGAGGGCGGCCTGATTGTAGACTATGTGGGCATCGCCTCTGCCCTGAAGGCCGCCATGCACGAGTACACCGAGCGGGACCAGGGCAACTACGGCGATATGAACATCGCTCAGACCGCCTACCCTAAATTTCTGGAAAAGCTCCAGGTCTGTAAGGATCTGATGCACGGCTTCGACTCCAGCGGATTTACGGTTGGCGGTCCACTGGAGATGGCGCAGGCAATCTCCGGCGGCGTCAACTTTGTTCTGGACGCCGCGGTCCCTGACCGCAGGGAGCTGTTCGCCAGGGAGGCACTGCTGCTCCGGCAGGCCCACTCCCTCTGCGCCAGCCTGACCACCGCGCAGGAGCGCCACGACGCCGCCTACTTTGAGGCGGTCCGCTCCGCAGTGGTCAAGCTGACTACCGGCGGGCCGGGGGGCAGAGTGCTGTCCTTGCAGGAGATCAACGCCCAGATCAATGAGCTGCTGAAGGCCAGCATCCAGAGCGAGGGCGTCATCAACCTGTTTGACAGCAGGACCGTGGGGGAGCGGTTCAATCTCTTTGACCCGGATGTGCTGGAAGAGATTGCGAAGATGAAGGAGAAAAATATCGCGGTGGAGATTCTCCGTAAATTGATGGCGGAGCAGGTCTCCATCTTCAAGCGGACGAATGTGGTGCAGTCCCAAAAATTTTCCGAGAAGATCGCCCGGCTGATGAATTCGTATTATAACGGCCTGATTACCAATGAGGAGGTCATCAGGGAGCTGCTGGACGCCGCGGCCCAGATTGCGGCGCTGCATCGGCAGGGGGAGGAGCTGGGGCTGTCTCAGGAGGAGATGGCCTTCTATGACGCGCTGACCAAGCCGGAGGCCATCCGGGACTTTTATGAGAATGACCAGCTGGTGGCCATGACCCGGGAGCTGACGGAGATGCTCCGGAAAAACCGCACCATTGACTGGCAGCGGAAGGAGACCGCCCGGGCGGGGATGCGAAGGATGGTCAAGCGGCTGCTGAAGAAGTACGACTATCCCCCCGAGGGCGTGGAGGACGCCATTAACACAGTGATTAGCCAATGCGAGATGTGGACAGATCATGGAATGTAAAAAAGCGGGATTTTGGTAGAGATGAGACTGCGGAAGAGAATACACTCCCGCGAAAGGCGGAGGCGGTTTGATCGGGAGACGTATCACTGGCCAATGACAAAAAAGGAGCACACAGAAACCTGTGTGCTCCTCTCTCGTCAGGGCTCCCGGTTCAGGTTGCCGTCCCTGTCGTCTGCGGTCCCGTTTTTTACCATATCGTCCAAGTCGCTGCCGATGATGTCGTGGGGTGTGTCATCACGGGGACCGTTTCCGGTGACACCGCCGTTGTTGGCGGTGCCGTTGGTGGTACCATTGGTGGCGCCGTTAGTAGTGCCGTTGGTGGTTCCGTTGGTGGTACCGTTGGTTGTACTGCCGTTTGTGCCGTTGCCGGCGCCGCGGTTCCCGCCGCAGGCGGCCAAGGAGAGCACCATCACAAGCGACAGCGTGAGCAGGCCAAGTCTCTTCATTCCCGTTTCTCCTTTCCCGTTTTCCGGAGACAAAAGCGCGGATCAGCCGGCGGCGCCGGCCTCCGCATTTCTCCGCGCGGCGCTTGCCGCAGAGATAGTATGCGGCAAAGAACGGCGTTTCTCTCTGGCAAAATCTGCGGAAATTTTCACGTGTCACGCGGGGCGGGAGACGGCAAAAAGACCGGCGGGATGACGCCCCGCGCCCTCCCGCCGAAAAAAACAACCACGCCTTCCAGCGTGGTACCCATCCCTTCATTGCTCATCGTTCGCTGACGATCAGCTCGCACTCGCCAAAGATCAGATCATCTATGTCAGCGCCGGTGAAGTTGTATACCATCTCTGCTATCACTTCCTTTCTCTTCTGTTTTCATCCTTAGTATACCACATATTGCACAAAATGCAAGTGAAATTTTTGTTAACTCCGCTGACAGAATCCGCCGGAGTCCGACTTGGCGTCCAATCCCCGGCGGGGCCACAGGCGGAAATGCCCAAAGGGGTATAGGAAAAAACGCCTAATTTCTCCGCCCTGTTATTGGTTTTTACGTTTCTCCGTGGTATAATAGCTGCCAAGCAGCTATTATACTTTCATTTGAGCCCTTTTTCTCGCCCCTTGCGGGGCAATCGAAAAAATGGCCTATTATACTTTGATTTTCAGCTTTGTTTCTGCGGTATAAGAGCCGTGGCGGGGCTGTTATACTTGATTTGGATTTGGCGCGGGCTTTCCCGTCCCTGCTGTCGGCGGGCGCGCTTCGGCCTCTTTTTACATTTATGCCGTCTGTCCCCTCATATCCCCCTGGCGGCAGCTACTTCTCTTGAGAAATCAGGTGTTCTCTATGTCCAATCCCCGTCGGAGGCGGCACAGCGCGCTGCGCTGGATGGCGCTGGGCCTCCTGCTCTTTGCTGCCGGCTTTTTCCGCTGGAGCAACCACAGCCTTCAGATTGAACGCTTTACCTGTCCCCTCCCCGGTCTGCCGGAGGGGTTTGACGGCTTTACCATTGTCCACCTCTCCGACCTGCACACCGCCACCTTCGGGGAGGGAAACCGGGACCTGCTCTTGGCGGTGGCGGAGGCGGAGCCCCACATCATCGTCCTCACCGGGGACCTGCTGGATCAGTCCAAGGAGGTGCCAGAGGGCTACGTGGACACCCTGGCCCGGGGGCTCAGCGCCATCGCCCCCACCTACTTTGT
Organism: Oscillospiraceae bacterium; assembly: GCA_022801715.1. Lineage (GTDB taxonomy): Bacteria > Bacillota > Clostridia > Oscillospirales > Oscillospiraceae > CAJFPI01. Next base: position 32,465 of record JAAWSV010000016.1, on the reverse strand, counting down.
CACCGGGAACCACGAGTGGGCCCGCCACGAGGTGAAGGCCCTGAAGGCCCAGCTCACCGAGGCCGGGGTCACGGTGCTCTCCAATGAGGCGCTGGCCTTGGCCCTGGGGGAGGACCGGATTGTCCTGGCGGGTATCGACGACCCCAACGGCTACGCAGGACAAAAGACCCCGGAGGAGCTGGCGGAGGAGATCCGGGACACTGCCGGGGACCCCTTCTGGATTCTGCTGGCCCACCGGAATACCCACTTCGCGGGGGAGTACAGCCTCCTCGGGGCGGACCTGGTTCTCTCCGGCCACGGCCACGGCGGCCTCATCCGCCTCCCCTTTACCGACGGTCTGGTGAGCACCGACCGCAGCCTCTTCCCCTCCTACACCGCCGGGTTTTACGAGGCCAACGGCGCCACGCTGTTTGTCTCCCGGGGGCTGGGGAATACCAGTAAGTCCTTCCGGTTGTTCAACCGGCCGGAGGTGGCGGTGCTGACGCTGCGGACCCAATAACACTGTATTGAGAGAACGCTATGAGAGAGTTTACCGCCCAACCATACGATATTGCCGTCATCGGCGCGGGGCACGCCGGGATTGAGGCGGCGCTGGCCGCCGCCCGGCTGGGGATGAAAACCATCTGCTTCACCATCAACCTGGACGCGGTGGGCAACATGCCCTGCAACCCGGCCATCGGGGGCACCGGCAAGGGCCACCTGGTCCGGGAGCTGGACGCCCTCGGGGGCGAGATGGCCCGGGCCGCCGACGCCGCCTGCATCCAGTACCGCCTCCTGAACCGGGGGAAGGGCCCCGCGGTCCACAGCCTCCGGGCCCAGGCGGACCGGCGGAAGTACCAGCAGGTGATGAAGCACACGCTGGAGCGGCAGGAGAACCTCACCCTGCGCCAGGGGGAGGTGGTGGACATCCGCTGTGAAAAGGGGGCGGTGTCCGCCGTGGTGCTCCACACCGGGGCGGTGTTCCCGGTGCGTGCCGTCGTTGTCTGCTCCGGCACCTACCTCAGCGGCCGGACCATTGTGGGGGAGTGTGTGCAGGAGGGGGGACCCGACGGCATGTTCGCCGCCAACGCCCTGACCGAGCGCCTGCGGGAGCTGGGGCTCAGCCTGCGCCGGTTTAAGACCGGTACGCCCCCCCGGGTGAACCGGCGGAGTGTGGATTTTACCAAGATGGAGCTACAGGAGGGGGACGCGGAGACGCTGCCCTTCTCCTTTGAGACCCTGGAGAGGCCGGTGAACCGGGCGGTGTGCTACCTCACCTACACCACCGAGGAGACCCACCGGATCATCCGGGAGAACCTTCACCGCTCCCCCATGCACGCCGGGGTCATCGAGGGGGTGGGGCCCCGGTACTGCCCCAGTATCGAGGCCAAGGTTACCCGCTTTGCCGACAAGAAGCGCCACCAGCTCTTTGTGGAGCCCATGGGGATGGACACTGAGGAGCTGTACATCCAGGGCTTCTCCTCCGCCCTCCCCGAGGAGGTGCAGGTGGAGATGCTGCACACCATCCCCGGTCTGGAGCGGGCGGAGATGATGCGCCCGGCCTACGCCATTGAGTACGACTGCGTGGACCCGCTGGAGCTGCTGCCCACCTTGGAGTGCAAGCGGATCCCCGGGCTCTACGGCGCGGGGCAGTTCAACGGCTCCTCCGGCTATGAGGAGGCGGCGGTGCAGGGCTTTGTGGCCGGTGTCAACGCCGCCCGGCGGCTCCAGGGGCAGCCGCCGCTGGTCCTCCGCCGCAGCGAGAGCTACATCGGGACGCTGATTGACGATTTAGTGACCAAGGGCACCGACGAGCCCTACCGCATGATGACCAGCCGCAGCGAGTACCGCCTGCTGCTGCGCCAGGACAACGCGGACAGGCGGCTGTGTCCCATCGGGGCGGAGCTGGGGCTGGTGAGCCGGGAGCGGCTGCGCCGGGTGGAGGAGAAGTATGCGGCAGTGGACCGGGAGATCCGGCGCCTCGCCCAGTGCGGCGCGGCCCCCTCGCCGGCGCTCAACGCCCTCCTCGAGAGCCGGGGCACCGCGCCGGTGACCGACGGGGCGCCTCTGATCGCCCTCCTGCGCCGTCCCCAGGTGCGCTACACCGACCTGGCCCCCTTCGATCCCCAGCGGCCGGAGCTGCCGGCGGAGGTGACGGAGCAGGTGGAGATCTCGGTGAAGTACGAGGGCTACATCCGCCGCCAGATGCAGGAGGTGGAGGAGTTCGCCCGGATGGAGAGCCGCCTCCTGCCGCCGGAGCTCGACTATCAGGCCATCGAGGGCCTGCGCCTGGAGGCCCGGGAGAAGCTGAGCGCCGTCAGGCCGCTGAACATAGGCCAGGCCAGCCGCATCTCCGGCGTCTCCCCGGCGGATATTGCGGCGCTAATAATATATCTCGCGTGAAATCTGCGGATTTCACGCGAATAGGCTTGCAGCCGCCTGCGTCGCACTCGCCCTCCGCCATGGGCGGAGGACTCGCACGCTTGTCGGCTGAGAGGGATTTTTTCCGAAAACGCGGTTTCCGGAAAAAATGATTTGAATTTTTTCGCGCCTTCGGGCGCCGCAGCGTTAAGAAAATGTGCCAGTGGCACATTTTTAGCGTAGGCCCCGCCAACTGGGTTGGCGGGGTGGCACTGAGCAAGAGCGAAACCCTGCCGGGGGCTTTTGTTGGAAAACGCGAGGGCTGCTTGTATTCTATAGGAAACATTGAGGGAATTGTTATGCCGGATATTCGTCTGCATTTTACCTGTCGGGGGGAGGGGCATCCCCTGCTGCTGCTTCATGGGAATGGGGAGAGCGGGGACTACTTTGCCCGCCAGATTCCCTACTTCTCCAAGAGCCGGAAGGTCTACGCCGTGGATACAAGGGGGCACGGGCAGTCCCCAAGGGGGACCGCGCCCTTTACCATTGATCAGTTTGCGGAGGACCTGCTGTGCTTCATGGACCGTCAGGGGATTCTGCGGGCGGATATTCTGGGGTTCAGCGACGGGGGGAATATCGCGCTGACCTTTGCCCTGCGCTACCCCCACCGGGTGAGCCGCCTGATCCTCAACGGGGCCAACCTGAATCCGGCGGGGGTGAAGCCCTCGGTGCAGCTGCCCATTATACTGGGCTACCGGGCCGCCTGCCGGGGCCGGGGGGAGCAGGCCAGGGCCAAGGCGGAGCTGCTGGGACTGATGGTGAAGGAGCCCCACATCCGCCCGGAGGATCTGGCCGCGCTGAGGATGCCGGCGCTGGTGATCGTGGGCAGCCGGGACATGATCCGGAGCACTCACTCCCAGATGATCGCCGACCGCCTGCCCGAGGGGCGCATGGTGGTGCTCAAGGGGGATCACTTCATCGCCAGCCGGCGCAGCGCCGAGTTCAATCAGGCCGTGTCCGCCTTCCTGCGGGACACGGAGCACGTCCTGTACCAGTGAGGAGGGGGAACACCATGCGAATGATGCTGGCCATTGTGCTTTGTAAGCTCCTGCGCTTTGTGGGAAAGCTGGTGGGCAAGGGGAGCAGCCTGCCGGGGCAGTACGCCCTGAAGCTCTGTCCCGATGTGCTCCGCCGGGTCCGCCTGCCGGAGCGGATCATCGCCGTCACCGGCAGCAACGGCAAGACCTCCACCGTGGAGATGATCGCCGCCATCCTCCGCGCGCAGGGGCTGGACGTGGTGTACAACGCCGAGGGCTCCAACCAGGTGGAGGGGGTCGCCACGCTGATCCTCAGCCACTGCACCCTCCGGGGGAGGATGGGGGGGGACGTGCTCCTGCTGGAGAGCGACGAGCGGTACGCCCGTGTGTCCTTCCGGCACTTCCACCCCACCCACTTTGTCATCACCAACCTCTACCGGGATCAGCTCAGCCGGAACGGCCATCCGGAGTGGGTCTATGATGCCATCCTCCCCGCCATACACCCGGAGACCACGATAGTGCTCAATGCCGACGACCCCCTGGTCTCCTGCTTCGCCCGGGGGCATGATCCCGAGAGGGTGAAGTGGTTCGGCCTTGACGAGTGCTCCGTGAGCATTAGCGAGCACCGGGGCGTCTACCACGACGGGGCCCGGTGTCCGGTGTGCCGGGGCCGGATGGACTATCGCTGCTATCACTACGCCCACATCGGGCACTACAGCTGTCCCCAGTGCGGCCACGCCCGCCACGCCGCCGACTTCGCGGTGACCGCCTTGGACCTTGGGGCGGGGCGGCTCACCATCAACGGCCGGCGGGACATCTCCCTCGCCTTCAAGAGCATCTACAACGTCTATAACATCTTGGCGGCCTGGTCGGTCTGCGCCCTGACGGGGGCGGATGAGGACCTGATGGCCGGGGTGATCAACAACTATATCCTGAAAAACGGGCGCATGGTCACCTTCCGGCTGGGGGGGCACCGGGGGACCCTCCTCACCAGCAAGCATGAGAACTCCATCGCCTATGACACCAACCTGTCCTATATCGCCGCCTCGGAGAGGCCCTGCACGGTGCTGGTGATTGTGGACGCCATCTCCCGCAAGTACTACACCGGCGAGACCAGCTGGCTCTGGGACATCGACTTCGAGCGGCTCAATGCCCCCCACATCCAGCGGGTGATGCTCTACGGGCGCTACTGCCGCGATCTGGCCCTGCGCTTCCAGTACACCGGGATTCCGGCGGAGCGGCTGGAGGTGGGCGAGGACATCCGGGAGGCGGCGGAGCGGCTCCGGGAGCGGGGGGAGGAGGATCTGTATGTGGTCACCTGCTTCTCCGACCGGGACAAGCTGCTGGAGTGCCCGTCGGTCAAGCGGGAGGGAGGAAATTGATATGGAGCTGAAGATTCTGCACCTCTACCCGGACTGCATGTCCCTGTACGGGGAGTACGCCAACGTGGCGGTGCTCCGGCGGCACTTGGAGAACCTAGGGGTGTCCGCGGCGGTGAGCACCCCGCTGTTTGAGGACACGCCGGACTTCGGCGGCGCCGACTTTATCTACATGGGCGCGGGCACCGAACGGACGCAGAAGGCGGCCCTCACCGCCCTGCGGCCCCACGCCGAGGCCCTCAGGGCCGCCGTTGAGGGGGGGGCGGTGCTGCTCTTCACCGGCGGCGCCATGGAGATCCTCGGGGCCTCCATCACCGACGCGGCGGGGAAGGTGTGGCCGGGGCTGGGCCTGGCCGGCTTCACCACCCAGGAGACGGACCGCCGCACCCCCCACGATGTCATCGCTGTCCCCACACTGTGGGAGCCGGCGGCGGTGGGGTTTATGAACAAGTGCTCCCGCACAGCGGGGGTGGAGACGCCGCTGTTCTCCGCGGTTACCATGGGGTTTGGCAACGAGGCCCGGGGCGGGCCGGAGGGATACGTGTCGGGGAACGTGTTCGCCACGCACATCACCGGCCCGGTGCTGGTGAAAAACCCGGCCTTCGCCGCGCTTTTGACAAGCCGGCTCTTTGAGCGGAAGGGCTGGCCGCTGCCGCCGGGAGCGGGGATTGAGCCGCTGGAGGAGCAGGTGTACCAAGAGACCTATGCGGCGCTGGCCGGCCTGCCCAAGAGCCTTTAGGGGTTTGGGGAGGCCGGAGGCGGCTTTTTGACAGTCTGCAAAGAGGGCAGGACAGACCATTTTGGTCTGTCCTGCCCTCTTGTTTTATAGCTGCCGCAGCCGCTGGATGACGGCGTCGCTCCCCTTCAGGCCGATGATGGGGAGAGAGAGGCCCCTGTCCTGGAGCCGCCGGGCGATTTTTTCGATGAACAGCCCCATGCCGGGGACCTCCTCGTTGTTGTCGGAGGTGGTATCCACGCCGCAGTTGGGGGAGCGGTTCGCGCCTATGACGCCAAGGATTTTGAATCCGGATTGATCGTATTCCACCATCTGCTCCACCACGTGGCCGGCTAATTCGTCCAGCTTTTGCTGGGCGGGGTCCTTCTTCATCTCGGCGCGGATGCGGGTGTTTTCCGCCGCCACCGGGCGCTCCGAGCCGTGGACATCCCCTCTGTCAAGCCCCAGACAGCACAGCTCGGGACAGGGCATCTGCACGATACCCACATGGGCGTCCATGAAAAACTCGATCAGGTCCCTCCACACAGCCGGATAGACCGCTGTCCCGTCGGAAATGGCGTTTTGGTTGAGAAAACAGTGGGCCACAAAGACCACCTTTTGGCTTCTTCCGTCGTGAAACATCCCGCGCTCCTTTCAAAATTCCCATCCTCTGGCACCAAGCGGCCCTCCTACCGGCGGCGGTAGATGTCCAGGGTGTGGGGGCAGGCCACCGCCATGTAGTCCCCGCAGCGGCTGAAGCCGCAGGCGCGGAGCTCGTAGTCGTCAAAGATCACATGGCAGGCCTCGGGGTGCTGCTGCCAGATGGCGAAGGCCGGCATGAAGATCACCTGCGTCTTGGGCCAGAAGGGGGCCGCCGTGTCCAGCGCGTCCCCGGCGGCGCCGAACCGCCGGAGGGCGCCGCCGCCCTCCCCCGCCAGGGGGATCAGCTCGTCCCCCAAGGGCGGAACACAGGCGATCAGATTGTCCTCGTCAAAGTCCCCGTCGCAGGGGGATTTCTCCCCGGTTTTGCAGTCGATCAGGCGCAGGCCCTGTGGGGAGACGCAGAGGAGCTTCTCCGGCCGCACAGCGGAGAAACCGATGTACTGGAGCCCGCCCACGGCGTACCGCTCCCGCGTCCATCCGCGGGGGACGCCTTGGGGAATCTGGCCAAGGAGGGAGAGCAGCCGCTCCCGGTGGGCGGCCTCCGCCTGAAGAAGATCGTCCATGGCGGTCAATAGAGGGCGTCCAAGCGGTCCACCAGCTCCCCCACGGCCCCCTCCTGACAGGGGCGGAGCACCGTGGCCCCGGTGCGCAGGACCACCTCGGCGGCGTCGGCGGGGCAGAAGCCCTCCTTGGCGGCCTGGAGCATGGTGAGATCGTTCTCCTGGTCGCCGATGCAGTAGACGTGCTCCATGCTGACGCCGCAGAGCTCCGCCAGCTTGCGCACTAAGTTCCCCTTCACCGCCCCCTTGGCGGCGAACTCGAGGAGGGTGTCCTTGGAGAAGATCAGCTCGTAGGCGCCGGCCCAGCTCTGGGCGGAGATGAAGTCGGCCACCCGCACCAGCTCCTCCCGGTTCTCCCCCTCAAAGAGGATCTTCAGAAGGGGCTGGGGGCACTGGCGAAGGTCCTCCACCACGGTGAAGGTGTAGCCGGAGTAGGAGGCGTGGCGGTAGGTGAAGGGACAGGGGCGGATGGCGTAGCAGGTGTGGTCCGCGCAGTAGATCTCGCAGGAGAGGGCGGGGAAGGCGGCGAGGATGGCCTCCATGTCCGCCGTCACCCGCTCCGGCAGGGTGTGCTGATAGAGGTAGGCCCCGGTGGCCGGATCTATGAGCCCCGCGCCGTTGCCGATGCCCACCGGGGCGTTGATGGGCAGGCCGGGGAGCAGGTGCTCCACCAGGGCCCAGGTCCGCCCGGAGACCAGGGTGAAGCGGCCGCCGTTTTCGGTGAAGTAGCGCAGCCGCTGGAGGTTGTAGGGGGGGATGGGCGGCACCGCGCCGCCGCCGTCAAAGATGCTCTGGGTGTAGACCAGGGTGTTGTCGTAGTCGCTGACCAGCAGAACGCCGTCAAATTTGCCCATGGTGATGCTTCCTTTCCCGCACAGATTTTTTTGTTGATCATACCATAAACCCCACCGGGACGCAAGGCCCTGCAGGCGGGCCGCCGGGGGAGAACGAAAAAAAGGGGGCGGCGCGCCCATGGGCGCGTCACCCCTCCGTCTTACTGATGGAAGTACTTCTTAACCATCTTGATGGCGGACTTGGCCTCCTCGTCGTCGGGGACGACAAAGTTCAGATTCGGCTTGCCAATCAAGCTTACTAACCCAAGGAAGGACTTCGCATCCATCATCTCCGTCTCACCATGGACCCAAGTGTCGTAGTAGAAGGAGCAGGCGATCTCGTTGATCTTCTGCACGTCCTGCAGGTTGTTGATTGTGATGGCGCTTGTCATAGGGTTCACCTCCTTTAGCTGCCCAAAGGATACCACGTTTTCCACAGTTTGAAAAGAGGGCATTTGTACAAATCTTACAAAACAGGGAGGCGTTGTTTGTGTAGAACAACCAGGTTTCCGCGGTTCCAATCGGAAGTTAGGGGTCAGGAGCGAAGGGATCCGGCTTCGCGGGGCTTGGATGGGATGGCGTCGGCAGGGGGCGCGATGGATAGGGAGAGGGAAGCAGGACCGCTGGTTGGCGGTCCTTTTTGCTGTGCGGCGGCGTGGAGGCGTGGGAAACCGGGGGAGATTTGAAATTTGGATTTCTCATATATGTCGTAAATGTTAAAAACAAACATATGATTTATACAGATTGTACAATTGACAGAAATTTAACTTGCAAAATTTTGATTTTTTTGTTGACAAATGGCGAGGGGGCAGGTTAGAATGGGGGCACGAAATAATAATTTCATAAATTTCGATTTTTGAAATTATTATAACAGTAACCGGAAGACCGAGGAAAAAACGCTATCGAGGGAGGTAACAGGCCAATGGCGACACTTCATCTAAGCACAGAACGGTGCAAGAGCTGCGGCTACTGCATTCTGGCATGTCCGAGCAAGGCGCTCTCGCTCAGCGGCTCGCTGAACAAGGAGGGCTACGACTACGTGGCCAACGACGAGGCCAAGTGCACCAAGTGCGGCATCTGCTACACAGTATGCCCCGACAACGTGTTTGAGCTCAGCGAATAAGCGGAAGGGAGTGAATGAGACATGAAAAAGATGTGGAAAGGCAATCACGCCATTGCTGAGGCCGCCATGCGGGCCGGCTGTGAGTTCTACGCGGGTTATCCCATCACCCCGCAGACCGAGGTGGGCGAGTATCTGTCCTCCCGGATGCCTGAGCTGGGGCGGCGCTTTCTCCAGGCGGAGAATGAGATGTCCGCCATCTATATGATCTTCGGCGCCTACGCCTGCGGCATGCGCTCGATGACCAGCTCCTCCGGCCCGGGCTTCTCCCTGAAGCAGGAGGGCATCGCCTACTTATGCGCCAACAATTTCCCCTCTGTGCTGGTGAACGTCCAGCGCTGGGGACCGGGCCTCGGCACCCTGGATTCCTCCCAGACCGACTACCTCCGGGATACCCGGGGCGGCGGCAACGGCGACTACCGTGTCATCGTGTACGCCCCCAACAGCATCCAGGAGACCGTGGATCTGATGTACAACGCCTTTGACGTGGCGGAGAAGTACAGAAACCCCGTGGAGATCCTCTCCGAGGCGGCCCTGGGCCAGATGATGGAGCCGGTGGAGTTCCCGCCCTTTAAGGAGCGCAAGGAGGACTTAGGCTGGACCTTCGACGGCACCGACCGGCCCCACGGCCGCATCGACAACCCGGGCAAGCCCGGCGCCCTGCGGGCCAAGGTGGAGGCCATCATGGCCAACGAGCAGCGCTGGGAGAACTACATGGTGGAGGACGCCGACTACGTGTTCGTGGCCTTCGGCCTGCCCTCCCGCACCAGCCGCAACGCGGTGGACCAGCTCCGTGAGCAGGGGATCAAGGCGGGTCTCATCCGTCCCATCACCGTGTGGCCCTTCCCCTTCGACGCCTTCAAGGCGGTGCCCGATAGCGTGAAGGGCATCATCTCCGTGGAGTCCACCGACGCCGGCCAGCTCATCGAGGATGTGGCCTTGGCCACCAAGCGGATGTGCAGGGGGAACGTACCGGTGTACGGCCTGTTCTCCGGGCAGAAGATCCCCAAGACCAAGGAGATCGTCACCTATGTCAACGGCATCCTCAGCGGCGAGAACAAGGAGGTGTTTTAAGATGGCAGTCGTGAAAACAACGCCCACCATGGTGAGCATTCCCAACCATTTCTGCCCCGGCTGCGGCCACGGCATTCTCAACCGCCTGATCGCGGAAGTGATCGAGGAGAAGGGCTATGAGAAGAAGACCATTTTGACCTTAGGCGTGGGCTGCTCCTGCAACATGAACGGCAGCTGGAACGGCGACAAGATCCAGACCGCACACGGCCGCGCCGCCTCCACCGCCACCGGCGTGAAGGTGGCCCGCCCGGACCTGCTGTCCATCGCCTATCAGGGTGACGGCGACGCCTACGTCATCGGCCTGGCGGAGACCCTCAACGCCGCCTACCGCAGCGAGCCCATCACCGTGTTTGTCATCAACAACAACAACTTCGCCATGACCGGCGGCCAGATGTCCTGGACCACCATGCCCGGTCAGGTGACCACCACCAGCGCCCACGGCCGCGATACCGACCTCACCGGTATGCCCATCCGGGTGCCGGAGATCGCCGCCTCCTTCTCCGACGTGGCCTATGTGGCCCGGGGCTCCGTCCACAGCGCCAAGGAGATCAACCGCCTGAAGGGCTACGTGCGCAACGCCATCGAGGCCCAGCTCAGCGGCGAGGGCTACGCCCTGGTGGAGGTGCTGTGCCAGTGTCCCACCAACTGGGGCATGAGCGTGGAGAAGTCCATCCAGTGGATGGAGAAGGAAGTGGTCCCCTACTACGAGTTGGGTGAGCTGAAGGGAAGGAGGAAGTAAGGATGGAAGTCGTATTTGCCGGTTTCGGCGGACAGGGTGTTTTGACCGCGGGACTGATCCTTGCGGAGATGGCCTTGGAGGACGGGAAGAACGTGACATGGATGCCGGCCTACGGCCCCACCATGCGCGGCGGCAAGGCCTATAGCGTGGTAAAGTACGCCGACGGCATGATCGGCGGCCCGGATATGGAGGAGCTGGACATCCTGGTGGCCATGAACGAGCCCTCTTTGGAGTACGCGGCCTATCTGAAGGACGGCGGTGTGATCATTGTCAACACCAACAACGTCTCCGAGGACGCCAGGATTGACAGCAAGTTCGAGGTGGTGCGGGTGCCCTGCCTGACCCTGGCCCAGAAGGCCAACAACCCCAAGGCGGCCAACATCGTGGCCATCGGCGCCATGATCAAGAAGTGCGGCCTGTTCCCGGAGGAGAAGGCCAAGGAGGTCCTCAAGCAGATCTTTGTGGACAAGGGCAAGGAGAAGTACACCGCTATGAACGAGGCGGCCTTCATGGAAGGCTATCAGGCGGTCTGAGCCAGGGGAGCAGAGGAAAAACCATATGAATTTAGAAAAACTGATTAAGCCCAAGAGCATTGCCGTGGTGGGCGTCACCGACAAGCCCGGCTTCGGCCGGGGGGCGGCCAACGGCGCCATGATGAGCCGCATCGCCGACCACGCCTACTTCGTCCACCCCAAGCGGGAGGAGCTGTTCGGCAAGAAGTGCTGGCCCAGTATCACGGCCCTGCCCGAGGTGGTGGACTGCGTGGTGCTGTGCACCTCCAGCAAGACCGTCCCCGGCCTCCTCACCGAGGCGGGGGAGAAGGGCATCGGCGCGGCGGTGGTCTTTGCCAGCGGCTTCTCCGAGGAGGGCACCGAGGAGGGCCACGCCCTGGAGGAGCAGGTCAAGGGGATCGCCCACCGGTATGACATGTGCATCTTAGGACCCAACTGCATGGGGCTGATCAACAACATCGAGAAGGTGAACATGTGGGGCGGGCACACCCACTGGGATCTGGAGGACGACGCCCACGGCATCGCCATCATCGCCCAGAGCGGCTTCGTCTCCGCGGAGATCCTCAACACCGACTTCTTCAACGTGTCCTACGCCATCTCCTCGGGCAACGGCAACATCTGCACCCTGGAGGACTTCCTATACTTCGTCATTCAGGACGAGAAGGTCCGGGTGGTGGCTTTGTACCTGGAGGGCGTCCGCAACTCCCGCCGCTTCCTCGAGGCCCTGCGCCGGGCGGCGGAGCTGCGCAAGCCGGTGGTGATCCTGAAGGCGGGACGCTCCGCCATCGGGGCCATCGCCGCCGCCTCCCACACCGGCAGCATGGCCGGGTCCAGCAAGGCCTTTGAGAGCATCTTTGAGAAGTACGGCGTCATCGTGGCCAGGACGCTGGAGGAGTTCATGTGCCTGGCCCAGACCATGAGCGTGCTCAACGGGAATTTCCCCAGGAAGAAGGAGTTCGCCGTTATCAGCTTCTCCGGCGGCGAGTCCACCCTCAGCGCCGACGTGGCGGAGGAGACCGGCGTGGCCTTGGCGGAGCTCAGCGAGGAGACCAAGGCGGAGATCAAGAAGTACATCCCCGGCTTTGCCGCCGCCAAGAACCCTCTGGACGCCACCACCAGCCTGTTCCACGACGACGACAAGACCATCGGCCTTCTGAAGGCCTTCCAGGCGGACGAGGCGGTGGGGGCCATCACCATCGGCACCAATGTGAAGAACACCGGCGACGCCACCACCAACGAGCTCTGCGGCGCTATCGCCAAGGCCAAGGCCCAGGGCGTCACCAAGCCGGTGCTGGCCATCCCCTCGCTGGAGAACTACCGCTACCGGGAGTCCCGGCGGGTGCTGGAGAATGCCGGCGTCCCCCTGATGAGCTCCATGGGCACCTCCTTCAGCTGCCTCAAGCAGCTCTCGGACTTCGCCGTCTATGACGCCTCCAAGCGCACCCTGATCCCCGCCGTGCCGGAGAAGCACGACGAGGGGAAGACCGTGGCCCTGTCGGAGTTTGACAGCAAGGCGGAGATGCGCGCCTGCGGCGTCCCCGTGCCCGACCAGACCATCGCCCGCAGCGAGGAGGAGGCCCGGGCCGCGGCGGAGCGGATGAAGAAGCCCCTGGTGCTGAAGATCAACTCCGACCAGATCCTCCACAAGACCGACGCCGGCGGCGTGAAGCTGAACATCAACACCGCCGACGAGGCCGCCGCGGCCTACCGGGAGATCCTTGATAACGTGGCCAAGTCCATGCCCGGCGCCGCCACCGACGGCGTACTGGTGCAGGAGATGGCCCCCGCCGGTGTGGAGATCATCATCGGCGTCACCAACGACAAGCAGTTCGGCCCCATGCTGCTGGTGGGAATGGGCGGCGTGTTCGTGGAGGTATTCAAGGACGCGGCCCTCTACCCCGTGCCGCTGAACAAGGGGGAGGCCCGGGCCATGCTGGAGAAGCTCAAGAGCTACAAGATGCTCACCGGCTACCGGGGCTCCAAGCCCTGCGACATCGAGGCGCTGACGGACATGATGGTGAAGATCGCCGGCTACGCCTACGAGCACCGGGATGAGATCAAGGAGATGGACTTAAACCCCGTATTCGTCTACCCGGAGGGTGAGGGCGTCTGCGCCGTGGACGCTCTGATCGTAAAATACACGGACTGAGGAGGAGAGAGCGCATGAAAGTGACAACCATGACCGCGTCCCACGCCTTTGGCAAGGGCCGCCCCGACCCCAGCTTCAGCTCCGCCGGCAACGCCGGTGCCGCCATCGCCAAGTTTGGCAAGGAGAACGTGGTGGACGCCACCCTGGGCGTGCTGAAGGACGACGAGGGCAACTTCCTGTCCCTGCCCACGGTGGAGAAGATCTACCGGAGCCTGCCCGCCGACGAGCTGATGGACTACGCCCCCATCGAGGGCCTGTCCGCCTTCCTGAGCGCCGCCAAGGAGTTCATGTTCCAGGGCCACCAGCCCAAGGGGACCTACACCTCCGGCGTGGCCACCATGGGCGGCAGCGGCGGCATCCGCCACATGATCTACAACTATGTGGACGAGGGGGAGACCTTCCTCATTCCCACCTGGCACTGGGGCCCCTACCGTGAGATGGCCACCGAGTACCACCGCAAGTGGGAGCTCTACGAGATGTTCGACGAGAACGACCACTTCAACCTCAAGGGGATGAAGGAGAAGGCGCTGGAGATCCTCGCCAAGCAGAACACCCTGATGGCCATCTTCAACACCCCCGCCAACAACCCCTCCGGCTACTCCATGACCGACGAGGACTGGAAGGAGATCACCGACTTCTTCCGCCAGTGCGCCAAGGACGAGAGCAAGAAGCTGATCATCCTCTGGGACATGGCCTACATCGACTACGCCGGTGATCCCCACGAGACCCGGAGCTTCCTGAAGTTCTTTGAGGATATGCCCGAGAACATCCTCACCGCCGTGGCCTTCAGCATGTCCAAGGCCTTCTCCGTCTACGGTATGCGCGGCGGCGCGCTGATGTGCCTGACCACCTCCAAGGAGGTTGCCGACGAGTTTGAGCAGGTGAACACCTACTCCAACCGCACCACCTGGTCCAACGGCGCCCGCGGCGTGCAGAAGATGCTGGTGGACATCATGGCGGACAGCGCCGTGAAGGAGCAGATCGACAAGGAGCGGGAGGCCGCCCGTCTGATGCTGGCAAACCGTGCCGAGCTGTTTGTCAAGGAGGCCAGGGAGGTGGGGCTCCACATCCTGCCCTACCAGTCCGGCTTCTTCATCACCGTCCCCGCCAGGGACACCGCCGGCCTGGCCGACAAGCTGGCCAAGCGCAACATCTTCGTCATCCCCCTGGCCCGGGCCATCCGCTTTGCCATCAGCGCCGTGCCCACCCGCCAGATCCCCGGCTTGGCCACGGCGGCCAAGGAGCTCTTCGCCGGCCACGAGCCCGACTGATCCGCTCCTTCCCCCCTGCGCATCCATTTTCCCGCATCCCCGCCGCCGGAGGAGACCGGCGGCAGATAGAGAAGAGTCTTTTGTTGTGACAAGGGGACTGCCGGCCCCGCCGGCAGTCCCCAGAGGAAAGGAGAAAGAAAATGGATCCCAGACTATTTATCGTCATTGTAGCGGTCATCTACTTGGGCGCGCTGTTAGGCATCGGCTTCTGGGCACAGAAGCGGGCCGCCAAGGCCAGCGACTTCCTGGTGGCCGGCCGTAAGCTGGGCGTGGTCATGTGCGCCTGCACCATCGCCGCCGTGCAGATCGGCGCCGGCGTGGTGGTGGGCGGCGCCACCAACGGCGCCTCCATGGGCGTGTGGCCCGGCATGTATTACTCCATGGGCTGCGGCCTTGGCTGTATCATCGCCGGTATCTTCATCGCCCCCCGTATGCGCGACATCGAGGCCGTGGTCCCCATGGACTACTTTGAGGCCCGCTTTGGCTCCCATAAGGCCATCCGCGGCTGGGCCTGGCTGAGCAACGTGCCCTCCCTGCTGGGTATCTTCGTGGCCCAGCTGCTGGCCTGCGGCAGCATCCTCGCCGCCTTCGGCATCCCCTTCTGGATCGGCGTGGTGGTCTGCGCCCTGGTTATCCTGGTCTACGCCTCCATGGGCGGTATGTGGTCCGTGGTGGTGGGCGATACGGTGAACATCGCCGTGATCATGGTGGGCATCCCCGTGGCGGCCATCATCGCCCTGAGCCGCTTGGGCGCCACCGGCGTGGACGCCTTCTCCACCGTGTTTATGACCCCCATCATCCCCCAAGGCCTGTTCTCCAAGTTCGTCTACGCGGTGGCCCCCATGCTGGTGTCCATCAGCGTGTCCTATGACGCCTTCCTGCGCTACCAGTCCGCCAAGGACGTGAAGACCGCCCGCTGGGGCTGCATCTGGGGCGGTATCATCACCATGTTCATCGGCACCATGGCCTCCGCCATCGGCGTGGTGGGCCAGCAGCTCAATCCCAGCGCCGACGCCGGCAGCATCTTCGCCACCACCGTCTCCGCCACCATGTCCCCTGTTCTGGCGGGCATCGTGGTCACCGCGGTGCTGGCCGCGGCCATGTCCAGCGGCAACGGCCTTCTGATCTGCATGGGCGCCTCCTTCTCCCGCGACCTCTATAACAAGATGCTCCACCCGGACAAGGAGCTGGATGAGCTGCCCAAGGCCAAGACCATTGCCCAGATCACCATCGTGGGCGCCTGCCTGGTGGGTATCTTCTTCGCCTTCAAGATGGACAACGTGCTGGATGCCATCATCCTCTTCAACTACCCGTACATGGGCAGTATGCTGGTGCCTCTCTACGGCGCGCTGCTCTATAAGAACGGCACCGTCAAGGGCTGCTTCGCCGGCATGATCGGCGGCGCCATCGTGGGTACCGTGTGCTTCCTCGCCGGAATCCCCAGCCCCCTGCAGGGCCTGTTCAACCCGGATATGGGCCTCTTCGCCGCCTACGCGGTGGCGCTGGTGCTGATGGTGATCGTCAGCTCCATGGACAAGAACAAGTGCCCCATGGTGCGGATGAAGAACGCCGCCCGTGAGGCCGCCAAGTGATATCCTCCCATGTGCCGACCTCTCTCCGGCCCATGAATACCCTCTTCCCCTGCGCCTGAGGGCGCGGCGGCTGGCCGGAGCGGAGTGTTCTCCGCTCCGGCCAAGCCGTGTATTCCCCGGCCCCGCTCCCCTCTGACGGGCCTATCCTTTTGCGAAGGAGCACTGCATATATGAAGCAAAACAAGATTTTTTACGGCTGGCTTTTATGCCTCACCGGCACGCTGATGCTGGTGGGCGGTTCCGGCATCGTGGTCAACTGTGCCGGGCAGTTTCTGGTGCCGGTCACAGAGACCCTGGGCGTCTCCCGGAGCGAGTTCTCGCTCTACACCTCCATGGTGTCGGTGGCGTCCATGATCTTCTGCCCCCTGATCGGCAAGGTCTATGAGAAAATCCCGCCCCGGCTGGCCACGGTGGCCGGCGGGGTGTTTATGGCCGCCTGCTGGACAGGGCTGTCCTTTGCCAGGAGCATCGGGCAGTTCTACGTGATCGGCTTTCTCATCGGCACCGGCTCCTCCCTGTGCGGCATGGTGTCGGTGAACATCCTGATGAACAACTGGTTCTACGCCAAGAAGGGCACCGCCATGGGCATCGCCCTCACCGGTACCGGCATTGGCAGCATGATCTTCAACCCGGTGGCCCAGCGGCTGATCCGGGAACTGGGCTACCAGTCCGCCTACCGCATTCTGGCCGGCTGTATGCTTCTGTGCATGCTGCCTCTGTTCCTGCTCTACCGCTACCGCCCGGCGGAGATGGGTCTGGCCCCCCTGGGACTGGAGAACGGCGGCGAGCGGGCCCCCGGCGGCCGGGGGGGTGTCCCCGGCGAGGGGATGCTCCGCTCGGAGGCACTGAAAAAGCCCGCCTTCTGGGCCTCCTGCTTTGTGGTCTTTGGACTCAGTGCCAGCTCCATGGGCCTTTTCAACCACATGCAGGCCCACTTCGTGGGCATCGGCTATGAGGCGGCCACCGCCTCGCTGTTTATCAGCATCCTCAGCCTGGGGATGACCTTCGGCAAGCTGTTTTTCGGCTGGCTCAACGACCGGATCGGCACCCGGCGGAACTTCCTTTTGATGACCACCCTGGCGCTGGGCGGCATCCTGCTGCTGCTGGTGTCCCGCAGCGCGGTCCTCACGGTGGCGGGCGTGCTGCTGTTCGGCATCGGCGTGGCCTCCCCCTTCGTACTCACGCCCCAGCTGACCATCAGCTTCTTCGGCAACCGGGACTTCGCCAATATCTATGGGTCCATCAACGTCTTTCAGTTCATGGGCCCCGCCCTGGCCCCCCCGGTCACCGGCCTGATCTACGACCGGTGCGGCAGCTACACCCCGGCCTTCTTGGCCTGTGCCGTGCTGCTGGCCGCCGCCCTTTTCGTGGGCGCGGTGCTCCTCGCCCAAGCGGAGAGGCGCAGGATCGCCGCCTGAGGGCGGACAGATTCCAACATTTTTCTTGCGCATAGAGCGGAATAGAGTGTATAATACTGGTATACATGAGCCTATGGCCCCATAAACTCACGAAACACGAGGTAATTCCCTCTATGACACAGTTGTCGGATCGAGTGAAAAATTCCGGCCTGACCGCCAAGGAGCAGGCTGTGGTGGAGAAGATTCTCAGCGATATCAGCAATACCGTGTTCCTCAGCGGCGCCCAGCTGGCGGAGGTCTGCGGCGTGTCCGCCACCTTTATCACCCGCCTGGTCCACAAGCTGGGCTACGGCAAGTTCGCCGAGTTCAAGGAGGACTTAGGTGAGCGGTACCGGCGGGCTACCTCCCCCTACGACATGTTCCAGCACTTCGCCGTGGCCGGCGGCATGAACGACGTGGCGAAAAACTCCATTGTCCAGGACATGGCCAATCTGACCAGCATGGAGAAGCTGCTGGACCCCTTGGTCCTGGAGCAGGTGGTGGACGCCATCGACCGCTGCGGCACGGTGTACAGCGTGGCCATGTTCGCCAGCGAGATTGCCGTGCAGATGACCGGACACTACCTCTGGCGTTTAGGCAAGCCCTTTGAGGCCCTCTTAGGGGTGGGGCTGTCCAAGAAGGTGGAGTTCAGCGACATCGGCTCCGGCGACGTGCTCCTGGCCTTCAGCAGCCAGCGGGTGCTCAAGGAGGTGCGGGACGCGGCCCTTCTGGCCCGCCGGCGGGGGGCGGTGGTGATCTCCATCACCGACAACGCCGCCAACCCCCTGGCCTGCGTCAGCGACTATGTGCTGCTGGCCCCGGTGGCCGGCGTCTCCGTGGACTACACCCACGTGGCCACGCTGGCCATGATCAATCTGATCATCAACAGCCTGGCGGCGAAGAACCCGGAGAGCGTCCAGCACCATCTGGGCCGCGAGGTGGGCCACTGCGACACCCGGGACCTGTTCTGCCTGTAGACGGGACAAGACCGGCCGCCTGACAGACGAAAAAGCGCCGGCTCCCATGGGAGCCGGCGCTTTTTTGACGCGATAGACACTGCCTGTCACCGCCCCTCCCGCCGGCGGGCCGACAGCGTCTCCAGCACCAGCAGCAGCTCCTGCCGCCGCTCCTTGGGCATCGCCCGGTACAGCTCCAGCAGCCGGACCTCGTCGGCGGGCCTGCCCCCGCTGTCGATGCGCAGCAGCTGGTCCGCTGAGACCTGGTAGAGCCGCAGCAGCGTGGTCAGCGTCTGCAAATCCGGCTCCGACACGCCGTTTTCATAGCCGGACAGCGTCTTGTTGTTGATCCCGGTCATGGCCATGACCTCCGTCTGGGTCAGCTCCCGGCGCTCCCGGGCCTGACGCAGGGCCGGTCCCAGCTCCCTCATGACAGCCGCCCCCCTTCGTTCCGCGCACCTGTGCCGCAGCCGCCGGCTGTGGCAGTTCATTCTTACATTCTAAGGTATGTCCGCTGTTTTTCTTAGGATATTCTTAAAATTCATGATTTATATATTGATTTCTCTGAAACTAAGATTTATAATAGCCCGGTCCGATCTGATCGGAGGTGCAGCTCCGGCGCTGGTCCGCGGCGGGCCTTGCAGAAAAAACGGCAGTTTTTCAAATTCCCCTTGACATTCCACCCGCTGGAGGGTGTATAACCTCTGGCAGAGGCTGGGCGGGGTGTAAAAATCTTAAAGAAATCTTAAGTTTTTCTTTGAAGGAATGCAAGGTTTACCTGCTACAATACACTTCCGATAGAGAACCGGGTGACCGGCGGCGCACAGGAGGGGCTCCCCGGCGCGAAACTAAGACATAAGGAGAATGAGCACATGGAAACAATGCAGACAGCAGCACAGGAAGCGCCACAGACGGCAAAGAAGCGCTTTGCTCTCCGCCGGCCGAGACTGCCCAGGAAGCGGTGGGCGCGATTTGCCCTTCTGGCCGCCGCCCTTCTGGCGGTATACCTCCTCTTCCTCCGCCCCTCCGGGGACCCCGGCGCGGGAGCTGTGGGCCCCTACACCGCGGACACAGTCCAGCGCCGGGATCTGACGGTGGCCGTCTCCGGTACGGGCACCGTGACCCCCATCGACTCCTACCAGCTGCGGGCGCTGGCCGCGGGGGAGGTGCTGGAGGCCCCCTTTGAGGTGGGCGACCGGGTGGAGAAGGGGCAGCTCCTCTACCGCCTGGACGCCAAGAACGCGGAGATGAGCATCGCCCAGGCGGAGCTCTCCCTGCGCCAGGCCCAGAAGAACTACGACGACTTGGCCGCCAACCTGACCGTCAGCGCCTCCGCCCCCGGCGTGGTGCAGCAGGTGCTGGTGCAGAAGGGGGATCTGGTGGGGCCCGGCACGCCGGTGGCGGAGGTGGCTGACACCTCCACCCTCACCGTCACCCTGCCCTTCCACACCGCCGACGCCAGGGGCATCCGCCCCGGCCAGAGCGCGGAGGTGACCATTGCCGGCACGCTGGAGACCCTGCCGGGGACGGTGGAGTCCGTCTCCTCCGCCGAGCTGGTGGGGGCCGGCGGGGCCCTGGTGCGGCAGGTGAAGATCCGTGTGGAGAACCCCGGCGCCCTCACCTCCGCCAACGCCGCCACCGCGCAGGTGGGGGATATCGCCTGCGCCGGCGGGGCCAACTTTGAGGAGAACCTGCGCCAGACCGTCACCGCCCAGGCCAGCGGCGAGGTCACCGACATTCCCGTCACCGCCGGCAGTCAGGTCTACGCCGGCAGCGCCCTGGCGATTTTGGGCGGTCCCTCCGCCCAGAGCAGCTTGGAGGACGCGGCCATCAGTTTGGAGAACGCCAGACTGACCCTCCAGCAGGCGCAGGATGTTTTGGAGAACTACACCATCACCGCCCCTATCGACGGCACCGTCATTGAGAAGAACGTGAAAGCCGGGGACAAGGTGGACGGCATCGACTCCGGCGCCTTGGCGGTGATCTACGATCTCAGCTACTTAAAATTAGAGATGAACATCAGCGAGCTGGACCTGAGCAAGCTCCGGGAGGGGCAGGAGGTGGACATCACCGCCGACGCCATCCCCGGGGAGGTCTTTACCGGCACCGTGGACCGGATCAGCATCAACGGCACCACCACCAACGGCTTCACCACCTACCCCGCCACCATCCTGTTGGAGGAGTACGGCGGGCTGAACCCGGGAATGAACGTCTCCGCCGACATCATCGTGGAGCGGACGGAGGGCGCCCTCTCCGTCCCCGCCGCCGCCGTCCAGCGGGGGGACACCGTGCTGGTGCCCCTGGAGGGCTGCCTCGCCCCCGACGGCACCGTGGCCGACCCCTCCAGGAGCGAGGAGAGAACCGTCACCCTGGGCGGCAGCGACGGGACATACGTGGAGATCACCTCCGGCCTGGAGGAGGGGGAGACGGTGCTGGTGCCCGCCCTCGCCGACGCCGCCATGGGCGGCGCTGTGTCCTAGGGAGGTCGCCGCCTTGGAACACCTCATTGAATTGAAGGACGTCTATAAGATCTACCAGATGGGCGAGGAGACCGTCCACGCCCTGGACGGGGTGGATATCACCATCGACAAGGGGGAGTTTGTGGCCATCGTGGGCTCCTCCGGCTCCGGCAAGTCCACCGCCATGAACATCATCGGCTGCTTGGATGTGCCCACCTCCGGCTCCTACCACCTGGGGGGCGTGGACGTGTCCACCATGGACGACGACCAGCAGGCGGACATCCGCAACAAGATGTTAGGTTTTATCTTCCAGCAGTACAATTTGATCCCCAAGCTCACGGTGCAGGAGAATGTGGAGCTGCCCCTGCTCTACGCCGGCGTCCCCACGGCGGAGCGCCGGGAGCGGGCCCTCCGCTCCCTGAAGCGGGTGGGGCTGGAGGGGAAGAACAAGAATCTCCCCTCCCAGCTCTCCGGCGGCCAGCAGCAGCGTGTGTCCATCGCCCGGGCCCTGGCCGGGGACCCCTCGGTGATCCTGGCCGACGAGCCCACCGGCGCCCTGGACTCCCGGACGGGCCGGGAGGTGCTGGGCTTCCTCAAGAAGCTCAACCGGGAGGGGGACACCGTGGTGCTGATCACCCACGACAACTCCATCGCCGTGAAGGCCGACCGGATCATCCGCCTCCAGGACGGCAGAATCATTTACGACGGCGACGCACAGGATCCCCGGGCGGTGGTCCAGCCCCACGACGAGGGGGCGGAAGAGGAGGTGGAGGTATGAGAAGCGGCGGCATGAACTTCAGCCAGTCCTTCCGCCTTGCGATAAAGTCCCTCACCACCAGCAAGATGCGGGCCCTGCTCACCATGTTAGGTATCATCATCGGCGTGGGGGCGGTGATCGTGATCCTGTCCCTGGGCAACGGCCTCACCGGCATGGTCCAGCAGCAGGTCGACAAGCTGGGCATCAACATGATTCAGGCCCAGCTCTGGTCTGTGGGGGACGGCATGGTGGCCGACCCGGAGGATTTTTACGCCTTGGTGGAGGAGCACCCGGACGTACTCACCGGCGTGTCCCCCTACGTGAATGTGACGGCAACGGTGCGCAACGGGAATGATATCTTCAAATCGACCAACCTCTACGGCGTCAGCGAGATCATGTACAACCCGGCCACCAACTACACCATGGACGGCGAGCAGGTGGCGCAGGGGCGCTTCATCAACTATTTGGATGTGGAGCGCCGGGAGGCGGTGTGCGTCATCGGCGCCTATCTGGAGCAGGAGGCCTTCGGCGGCGATGCCCTGGGGAAACACCTCTCCATCAATGGCCGGCTCTTTACCGTGGTGGGCGTGCTCAAGCGCAACGCCGAACTGGAGATGACCGAGGGCAGTCAGGACGACCAGGTCTACCTCCCCTACTCCACGGCCCTGGAGATCATCGGCAACCGGTGGGTCTATCTGTATATTTTCACCAGCACCTCCGGCGAGACCGCCGACGCCGCCAAAAAGGTCATCGAGGCCTACCTCAATGACTTTTACCGGACAGACGACGGCATGTATAACTACTTCTACATCACCACCATGGCCGAGCAGGCCAACCAGATCAACGCCATGATGGGCGTGGCTATGGGCGTGCTGGTGGCCATCGCCGCCATCAGCCTCCTGGTGGGCGGCATCGGCATCATGAACATCATGTTAGTGTCCGTCACCGAGCGCACCCGCGAAATAGGCGTGCGCAAATCCCTGGGGGCCAAGCGGCGGGACATCCGCAGCCAGTTTGTCATCGAGGCGGGCACCACCTCCGCCATCGGCGGCATCTTGGGCATCGGCTTCGGCTGGCTCTTGGCCAAGGGCATCGGCGCGGTGCTGGGGGCCCAGCTCTCCGCCAGCATGGGCGGCGGCGTATTCGACGCCACCCCCACCTTCGGAGCCATCATGCTCAGCTTCGGTGTCAGCGTGGGCATCGGCGTGCTGTTCGGCTACCTGCCGGCCAACAAGGCCGCCAAGCTGAACCCCATCGACGCGCTGCGGTACGATTGATGCTGACGCGCTCGTTTGAAATCTGCGGATTTCAAACGAATTTGGGGATTGCGCTGCGCTCTTCGCCTTGGACATTGCCCCGCGGGGCAATGTCCTGCGACGCTCGCTCCGCGAGAGGAATTTTTGCTGAAAACGCGGTTTCCGGCAAAAATGATTTCATTTCATTTCGCCGCCGCGGCGGCGAAACTCTGCCGAGGGCTTTTATTTATCCCAAACCAGAAAGGAACCTGCCACATGAGAACAAAACGCCTTTTCGCCGCTCTTTTAGCGGCCTGCCTCAGCCTTGCGCTGGCCCTGCCCTGCGCCGCCGCGGGGACCGCCGGCGACGGGGATGCCGCCGTGCAGGCTATGACCGCCCTGGGGATTCTCACCGGGGACAGCAACGGCAACCTGAACCTCTCCCGCCGTGTGACCCGGGCGGAGCTGACCGCCATGGCCGTGAAGGCCAGCCCGGCGGGGGACGCCATCGGCCAGGCGGCCACCTCCCCCTACCCCGACGTGCCCCGGAGCCACTGGGCCAGCGGCTACGTGGAGGCCGCGGTGGGCCTGGGGATCGTCACCGCCTTCAGCGACGGCACCTTTCGCCCCAACGAGGAGGTGAAGCTGGCGGAGGGCGTCTCCATGGCGCTGGCCCTTATAGGCTACCACAGCGGCGACTTCTCCGGGGCCTACCCCTCCGGCCAGATGGCCATGTACCGGAACCTGAAGCTGAACACCGGCGTCACCGCCGCCTCCCCCACCGCCCCCCTCACCCGGCAGGACGCGGTGTACCTGTTCTATAACCTCCTCTCCGCCCGGACCAAGGAGGGGACGCCCTACATCCAGTCCTTGGGCCACAGCCTGGACGCCTCCGGAAAGCCGGACATCGTCTCCTTGGTCAACGGCAGAATGGACGGCCCCCTGGTGGCCCAGTCCGGCTGGCGCAGCGCGCTGTCCTTCACCCCCGCCACGGTCTACCGCAACGGCGGCAAGGCGGCCCTGAAGGATATCCAGAACTACGACGTCCTCTACTGGAACGAGGCCATGGAGACCGTGTGGGCCTACGCCAAAAAGGCCACCGGCCCCATCCAGGCCATCGAGCCCTCCTCCGCCGCCCCCGCCTCGGTGACGGTGGCCGGCCGGACCTACGCCATCGAGAGCTCCGCCGCCGCCTACGACCTCTCCGACCTGGGCAGCTACCACCTGGGCGACAGCGTGACCCTCCTTCTGGGCCGCAGCGGCGGCGTGGCCGCCGTGGCCGACGTCACCGCCAGCGCCGGGGAGAAGGTGGGCATCATCACCGGCACCGCCAACGCCAGCTACCCCGACGGCTCCGGCGGCACCTACACCGCCCAGACCGTCACCCTCCTGGCCTCCGACGGCCAGACCTACCAGTACCAGACCCGGGGCGGCTATAAGACCGGCGCCCTGGTCCGGGCCACCGTGGCCCCCAACGGCGGCGAGGTCACCCTCCGGGGGCTGTCCTCCGCCTCCCTCTCCGGCAAGGTGGACCGGGAGGGGACCAGGCTGGACAAGTACGCCTTCGCCCAGGGGGTGGAGATCCTGGACGTGGGCGACGGCCGGGGGGCGGTGCTCAGTCCCGACCGCTTGGCGGGCATGACCCTGAGCAGCGGCAAGGTACGCTACTACGCCCTGAACCCCCAGGGGGAGATCGAGACGCTGATCCTAAACGACGTCACCGGCGACGCCTACCAGTACGGCATCCTCTCCCGCATCGACGAGGCCGGCGAGGGGATGAGCCGCTACTACACCTACAGCTATGACATCGCCGGCACCCCCTACACCCTCCCCAACACCACCGCCCGCTTCCACGTGACCGCCGGCCCCATCCGGCTCTCCGGCGAGGCATCGGACCCCAAGGGGATGACCTCCCTCCTCTCCGCCAAGACCGGCCGGATCGTGGGCAATCAGTTCGTGGCCGGGAACCAGAAGTACACCCTCTCCGACAGCGTCCTGGTCTACGAGCTCCGGGACGGCCGGTACTACCTGTCCAGCTTGGCCCGGGCGGAGGACAGCACCGCCACGGTCACCGCCTACTACGACCGTGCGGAGAGCTCCGGGGGCCGCGTCCGGGTCATCGTGGTCAAGTGAGACGCCCCCCGGCAGGTTGACATTGCCGCCGCCCCTGTGGTAAGATAGCCGAAAAACAGGGGAAAACAGAAGGAGGCGGTCAGCATGAGCAGCTTTTCAAGGATGATGGACGACTATCTGCGGTCGCTGTACATCCCCCACGTCTACCAGCACGACATCTACGCCATCGACTACCAGCGCCTGCGGGACGCCGGCATCACCCTCCTCTCCTTCGACATTGATGACACCATCGCCACATGGCTGGCGGCGGACCCGCCCAAGGCGGCCAAGACCCTGATGGAGTACCTCAAGGGCATGGGCTTTCACGTGGTCCTCCTGACCAACAACAAGGACGCCCGGGGCAGCCACTTCTCTCAGGCCCTTGGCATCGACTACGTGGCCCAGGCGGAGAAGCCCCTGACGGCCAATTTCCAGCGGCTCCAGACCCGGTTCGGCGTGGAGAAGTCCCAGATGGCCCACGTCGGCAACAGCCAGACCAGCGACGTGGCCGGGGGCCGGGCCTTCGGGATCACCACCTGCATGGTCCGGGCGGTGTGGCGTGTGATGGAGACGGGGAACCCCTTGGTGAAGTCCGAGGGCAGGAAGCTGCGGGAGGAGCTGCTGGCCCGGGGCCTCTGGCGCAAGCACCACAAGGCGGTCAGCGGCGACCAGTACTACCAGCTGGGGGAGACGCCGCCCTACCTGCGATAGACCGGCCCAAGGGCGGGACCGGGAGTGAGTTATCACTCCCGGTCCCGCTTTTTTTGGCAAAAGAGGAGGCATCTGAAAAAAATATCCCCCACCCCGGCTTGTGAAAAAAATCGCAGGCGGGTACAATAGGCGGGACAGCGGGCCCCGCCTTGGGCCGGCTGTCCGGAAATTGACTGTCAAGCGAGGTATCACCATGAGAGTAAACCATACCAGACTTCTGTCCCTCCTCCTCCTGCTGGCGCTGCTGCTGTCCCTGACCGCCTGCGCCCCCAAAGACCAAAACAGCGGGCAGGACGACGCCCCGCCCCCCGCCGGCGGGACTGCCGCCACGCGCACCATCACCGACGGCGCCGGCCGCACCGTGGAGATTCCCGCGGAGGTGACGCGGATCGTCCCCTTGGGCAACACCCCCCGCATGATCACCTACCTGGGCCTCGCGGACCGGGCGGTGGGCATCGAGGCCTGCGAGATCGCCTCCAGCCCCCTCCAGGCCTACGCCTACGTCAATTTGGAGGCCTGGTCCGCCCTGCCCAACTGCGGCACCAACGCCATGGGGGAGACCGCCTACTACCCGGAGGAGATCATGCTGGCCGCCCCGGACGTGATCCTCACCACCGACCCCGCCGACGCGGCGGACAACCTCCAGAGCCAGACCGGCATCCCCGTGGTGGCCGTGTCCCAGGGGACCCTCTTTGGCGAGGACTACAATGAGTCCCTGCGGATCCTGGGGGAGGTCTGCGGCGTCAGCGACCGGGCCGAGGCGGTGATCCAATTTCTTGACGACTGCCTCGGCGATCTCGCCCGCCGGACCGCCGGAGCGGGGGAGACCCCCACGGTCCTCGGGGCCGGGGCCACCTTCAAGGGCAGCCACAGCATCGACGGCGTGTACACCAACTACCCGGTGTTCCAGATCCTCTCCGCCAACGACGTGGCCAGGGAGGTGGCCGGCCAGACCGGCGCCAGCGGCGTCATGGTGGACCGGGAGCAGATCCTCACCTGGGACCCGGAGATCATCTTCTTCGACAGCGGCAGCATGGAGCTCCTGCGCACCGACTACGCCGAGAACCCCGGCTACTTTCAGCAGCTCCAGGCGGTGCGGGAGGGCCGGCTTTACCAGTGGCCCAACTCCACCTGGCACTGGTCCAACGTGGAGATCCCCCTGGTCAGCGCCTACTACACCGGTACCCTCCTCTACCCGGAGGCCTTCGCCGATGTGGACTTCTCCGCCAAGGCCAGCGAGATCTTTGACTTCTTCCTGGGCCAGCCGGACTACCTGCGCGTACTGGAATCCGCCGGGGCGGGCTACGGCAGCGTGACATTGGGGGAGTGAGGTATGGACAATCACTCCGCCGAACAGCTGAGGGTCTATGACCGCTACCTGCGGCGCAAGCGGGCGGCGCTGCTGGTGGTCTTTGTGACCGCGGCCCTCTCGGCGCTGTACGCCGTGGGGGTGGGGTCCATCTCCATCCCCTTGGGGGAGGTGGTGCGGGTCCTCTTAGGTGGCGGGGAGGCCGTGGCCCGGACCGCCATCTGGAATATCCGCCTGCCCCGCGTGGCCGCCGCGGTGCTGGTGGGGGCGGCCCTGGCCTCCGCCGGGGCGGTGATGCAGTGCGTACTGCAAAATCCCCTGGCCTCCGCCTCCACCCTGGGCGTGTCCCAGGGGGCCGCTTTCGGCGCGGCGGTGGGGATTGTGGTATTCGGCGGCGGCGTGGTGAACTCCGCCAGTGCCACCACCGCCATCACCATCCAGAACCCCTATATCATCACCCTCTGCGCCTTTTTCTTCGGCTCCCTCTCCACCGCGGCGGTCATCGCCATCTCCCAGCTCAAACGGGACGTGGGGCCCAGCGGTCTGGTGCTGGCCGGCGTGGCCCTCAGCTCCCTCTTCAGCGGCGGCAGCACGATTTTGCAGTACTTTGCCGACGACACCAAGTTAGGTGCCATCGTGTTCTGGACCTTCGGCAACCTCGGGAGCACCAACTGGCGGGAGCTGGGGATTTTAGCGGCGGTGCTGCTGGCCTCCTTGGGCTACTTCCTCTTTAACCGCTGGAACTACAACGCCATGGAGACCGGGGCCGACGCCGCCAGGAGCCTGGGTGTCAACACCCGCTCGGTGATGCTCCTGAGCATGGGCATCTGCTCCCTCCTCTCGGCGGTGGCGGTGTCCTTTGTGGGGATCATCAGCTTTGTGGGCTTGGTGGCCCCCCACATCATGCGCCGCTTCGTAGGCAGTGACTACCGCTACCTGATCCCCTGCTCGGCGGCGGCGGGGGCGCTGCTGCTGATCCTGGCGGACACCTTCGGCCGCTCGGTGATGGCCCCGGTGGTGCTGCCCATCGGCGCGCTGACCTCCTTCCTGGGGGCGCCCATGTTCCTGTTTTTGCTGTTCAAAGGAGGGAAGGCACATGGTTAAGGTGGAAAACATCACATATACCTATCCCCACAGCAGCCGGGAGATCCTCCGGGAGGTGGGCTTCGACCTCCCCGCCGGGGAGTGCGCGGCGGTGCTGGGCAACAACGGCGCCGGGAAGAGCACTCTCCTCAAGTGCATCGACCGGATTCTCCCCGCCAGGGGAGGCCGTGTGACGGTGGACGGGGCGGACATGTCCGCCCTCAGTGGCCGGGAGCTGGCCCAGAAGATCGCCTATGTCCCCCAGAGCGCCCGGGCCGCGGACATGACGGTCTTTGACGCGGTCCTCTTGGGCCGCCGGCCCTACATCCGCTGGGATGTGGGGGAGGAGGACCGGAGGATTGCCGGCGCCATCCTCCGGCAGATGGGCCTCTCGGGCTATGAGCTGCGCAGCGTGGCGGAGCTCTCCGGCGGCGAGGCCCAGAAGGTCCTGCTGGCCCGTGCCCTGGCCCAGCAGCCCCGGCTGCTGCTCCTGGACGAGCCCACCAGCAGCTTGGACCTGCGCAGTCAGCACCATGTCCTCCAGACCGTCCGCGACGTGGCCCGGGAGCAGCGGCTCTCCGTGGTGACGGTGCTCCACGATCTGAACCTGGCCATCCGCTACTGCGACAAGTTCCTCTTCCTCCAGGACGCGGAGGTGTACGCCTACGGCGGCCTGGAGGTGATGACCCCGGAGATCATCGAGGCGGTCTACGGCGTCCACGTCCACATCATCGAGCACCACGGCCTCCCGGTCATCGTACCCTTCCCCGAGGTGGGGCAGGGGGAGGACGCAAAATCGTCAAAATCGTAAAGATCGTGAAAACCCTACAGGGAAAAACCGGCGCGCCGCCTTTGGCGCGGGAATAAAACGCGGAAATAAAAAGGAGAACACTATGGACCAGAGTGAACAGAAAAGACTGTGGGAGAAGTGTGTGGCCTTCCACGGCCACGCCTGCGGCGGCCTGACCATCGGCTACAAGGCGGCGCTGTACGCCATCGAGCTGTTGAATTTGACCTTCTCCGATGACGAGGAGGTGGTCTGCATCTCGGAGAATGACGCCTGCGGCGTGGACGCCATTCAGGTGATCTTAGGGTGCAGCGCGGGGAAGGGGAACCTCCTCTTCCACATCACCGGCAAGCAGGCCTTCTCCGTCTACAACCGTACCAGCGGCCGCTCCGTCCGCCTGGTGCTGCGCCCCAAGCCCCGCGAGATGACCCGGGAGGAGTCCTTCGACTACTTCCAGAGCCTGCAGCCGGCGGAGATGTTTGACACCATGGAGACCCGCCTCCGCCTGCCGGAGCCGGCCCGCCTCTTCCGCTCCCTCCCCTGCGAGAGCTGCGGCGAGATCACCGCGGAGCACCTGCTGCGCATCGAGGACGGGAAGAAGCTCTGCCTGGACTGCTGCCACCCCTACGACCGCTTCCGCGTCTGAGGGACCCCATCGGAAAAGCGCCCCGCCTGCCACCGGCAGGCGGGGCGCTTTGACTCTTTAGAAGCAGCACCAATAGCCTCAGTACCCAGCTTGGCGGCCAAAATTTCCGCTGGCTGCGTTGAAAAATCTTGAAATACACAAAGTATCCCTGCGATTTTTCGCCTTGCCACCGGCAATTTTGGCTCGCAAATCTGAATACCTCGGCTATTGGTACAGCTTCTTAGAAAAAATTCCCCCTTTCCCCGCCTCCGCCCCCTTTTCCCGACAGCAACCTCATATTTCCCCCTGTACACTGTCGTGTACCACGACAAAGGGGGACAAGCATCCATGCGCCACACCTTAAAACTACCCGCCCAGTGGAGAAAGCGCCTGCGGCCCTGCCGGGAGCCGGCGCTGTACACCCTGTGGGGCCTCCTCTCCGCCCTGTTCGTCTTTGAGGGGCGCGCCCCGCTGGCCATCGCCCTCCTGTCCGCCTGCACCGGGCGGGACCGGGCCCTCTTCGCCCTGGCCGGGGCGGCGGCGGCCGCCCTCCTCACCATGTCCTTCACCGACGGCCTGCGCCTGATCGGCATCCTGACGCTGCTCTGCGCCGCCCGGACCGCCTTCCGGGACACCAGGTACATCGAGCTGCCCCTCTTCCGCCCCGTGGCCGCCGCGGCCATGACGGCGGCGGTGGAGCTGGCCTACCTCCTGCGGGAGGGCTTCACCCTCCCCCACCTGATGGCCTATCTCACCTACCTGCTGCTGATCTTTGCCCTGAGCCACTACTGCTGCCTGATGGCCGGCCGCCGGCGGACGGACCGGTCCGCGGACACCTCCCTCCGCCGGCGGCTCCAGCTCTCCGCCGCGGCCTTCCGGGACCTGTACAACAGCTTTGGCAAGGCCCCGCCGGTGCGGGGGGAGGAGAACCCGGCGGTGGTATTCGACCGGGCGGCGGAGGCGGTGTGCCGGACCTGCAAGCAGTGTCCCCTCTGCTGGTCCCAGACCTATATCGACACCTTCAACGCCCTCAACGACGCCACCCCCGCCATGCTCCGCCGGGGGAAGTCCCTCACAGAGGACTACCCCGGCCACTTCACCGACCGCTGCCTCCACCTGCCGGAGTTCCTCGCCGCGGTGAACCAGGAGCTTGGCGCCCTGCTCCTCCGCCGGCAGTACACCCGCCGTCTGGAGGCGGAGCGGGCGCGGACAAGGGGCCAGTATGCCCAGCTCTCGGAGTTCTTGGGCGAGGCGGCATGTATGGAGGAGGCGGCGGCCGCCTCCCGCACCGCCGGGACCTGCCGCACCGGCGGCGCCTGCCGCCCCAAGGAGGGGGAGCGGGTCTGCGGCGACGTGATCACCCACTTTGAGACCGACTGCGGTATGCTCTACCTCCTCCTCAGCGACGGCATGGGCAGCGGCGAGGCCGCCCATAAGGAGGCCTCCACCGCCGTGCGCCTTTTGGAGCAGTTCCTCCGGGCGGGGGTGGCGGCGGAGCCGGCGCTGAAGACCATCAACGCCGCTCTGAGCCTTAGAAACGAGGAGAGCGGCTCCTTCACCACCATCGACCTCTTGGCCATGAACCCGGCCACGCGGGAGGCCGCCCTCTACAAGTACGGCGCGGCGCCCACCTATATCAAGCGCCACGGGGTGGTCCGCCGCGTGGTCAGCTCGGCGCTGCCGGCGGGCCTCCAGGAGGGGCGCACCGTCCCCGCCCCGGTGCGCTTCCCTGTGGAGCCGGACACCTACATCCTCTTGGTCAGCGACGGCCTGGTGGATGCCACCGAGGACGACTGGCTCCAGGACCTGCTGGCCGGCTGGCCGGGGGGCGAGCCCCAGCGGCTGATCTCGGTGCTGATGGCGGAGAGCCGCCGGAGGGTGGGGGAGCGGGACGACTGCAGCTGCCTCTGTCTCTACGCCCCCCAGGCCGGCCGGGAGGTGTAGCCCTCCGCCTGTAGGTATAAAACGGGGAAGCTGGGACATACTGGCAGGGAGCCGTCCGCGGCCAGGCGGGCAGCTCCCTGCGTGCTTGTTGTATGCTGGCAGGATAACGATTCCATCAGGAAAAAAGGAGTTGACGCCCCATGGTAAAAGGAGTTTCCCGCCGGGTGATCGTAGTGGATTCCCCGGACCCCAAGCTGTTTGAACAGGCGATCTTCATCGTCCGCAACGAGGCCTTCGCCCAGGAGGGCGTCACCTCCGACCAGGTGGTCAGCGAGGCCTGCCGGGTGGCCAAGGGCTACACGGCGGCGGCAGCGGGCCGCCCCATCCCCTTTCGGGGGCTGCCCGGCTGGGTGTACGCCATCTGCGGCGGCGGTGCCACTGCCCTCCTCTGGCTGATGGTAAGCTTGCTGTGGTGATAGAGCGAAAAGGCAGGGCGCCGCGGAGCGGCGCCCTGCCTTTGTTCTTATGATTCCGGTTCCCCCGTCTCATTCTCCTGGAGGTACACCACGCAGATCACCTCAACTTGGCTCTCCGTCTCCCCGCCGCTGTCAACGGCCATCACCATGGGCGTGCTCCCCCAGTCCATCTCGTATTCCATGGACACCGCCTCCATGTGGGCCTGCAGGGCCTCGTACTCCGCGCCGCTGATCAGCCAGGCGGTGGCGTCGGCGCTGTTGGCGGTGTCCGCGGAGCTGTAGCCCGCCTCCGGAATATTGGTGGTCATCCAGTCCAAGAGCTCCGGGTCACTGCTGCTGAGGGTGGGGACGGACAGGGACTCGACCTTCGGCGCCTGCTTATCCCGGATCTCCTCCGTCGCTTCCGCGACCCCGTCGGCCTCCACGGAGGGGACGTGGTTGAAGTAGGTGATGACCCCCTCCATGATCTGTTCCTCGCTGGGGGCGTCGGCCAGGCGCACCTCCGGTGCCGCCGAGGGGAACCCCTCGGACGCGCTGCCCGGCAGCGCGTCGCTCTGATCCGCCTCTGCCAGCGACGTTCCCACGGGGACACCGCCCTCGGCGGCATGCTCCGCCCGGTCAGGCCGGGCGATTCCCGCGCCGTAGAGGATCACGGCCAGACAGGCCGCCGCCGCGGCCAGCCGCCAGAGG
>JAAWSV010000073.1 GCA_022801715.1 Oscillospiraceae bacterium | reverse complement strand
TCCACCGCCTTGCGGCGGTCCCCCTCCCTTTAGCAAGGGAGGCTTTAGCCCGCAGTACCCCCAAAGTGCGCATCTACCAACGAGTACGGCGGCATTTGCCACATTACGAACAGCGCAATAACCATCAAGTTTCGGGGACAAGTCGTGGCGAGGCAGGCAGAGCGGCAGCGGACGCCTACAGCAGGGCTATAGACGGGGGGACGCTCTCAGGATACCTTCTGCTTTGCGAGAGCCACCGCCGCCGCGTTGGGGCGCCAAGGTTGGACGAGCGCCGGTCTATCGAGGGGGCGCGCGTCCCGGGGTTCTTAGGG
The DNA here is from genome assembly GCA_022801715.1 of Oscillospiraceae bacterium. Taxonomy (GTDB): domain Bacteria; phylum Bacillota; class Clostridia; order Oscillospirales; family Oscillospiraceae; genus CAJFPI01. Next base: position 10,144 of record JAAWSV010000073.1, on the reverse strand, counting down.
GGGAGCGAATGAGGGCTGTGTCCCGCCGCAGGCAGGGCTGAAGCCCGCCTGAGCGGACACCTAAGTGCGCTTTTGCAGGCTTGGTTAGAGCGGCAAAAAGGAAAGGATGTGTGAAGGAAAACCATTTGGTTTTCCTTCGCGTTCAATCAACCCGCCGCAGCGACAGATTTTGGCATCTTGCCAAAATCTGCTGGGTCTGGGGACCTTTGTCCCCAGACCCAGTCGCCCCCCGGGGGCGAAACCCCCGTCCTTAAAAAAGAAAAAACCACTTAGGTTTCCCTAAGCGGTTTTCCCCGTGAAGCCTCAAAGGCCCGGCCCGACTCCGGCTAGTAAAATCAGTCCACGCCTTCTCGTGCTCCACATGGTTTTTGGGGCAGATCTTGCCTCCGACATCGCGGCGGAGCGCCTAACCCCTGTCCGTGTCAACCGGACACAGGGACGCGGCCGCCGTGCCGGCCAGCGAAACGGGGGAAAGCTGGCCGATTCTGTCAGTGCGGCATACCTCAGCAGTGATTGTATCACACTTTTCTCCGTTTGAACAGTAGGAAATTTCGGAAAGCAACATTCACGGCGTGTACATCAAACCATACGGATCGGGCCCTCCGCGGTCCGGTCTTTTTTTACCGGTTTTCCACGGAGATGAGCCGATCCTCCTCCGTCCCGACGGGGAGGGAGGACCGGCTCTGCAGCTGCTGGCGGACCTGAAGGGCCACGACGGCGGCGGACAGGACGAGGAGGGTACACAGCACCGCAAGGGTAACGCGGCAGCCGCGCCGCATCCGCCGGCGGGGGCGGTAGGGCTTCTCCTGAAAGGTGGTATAACGCATCATCAATTCTATCTCTTCTCCTGACTGCCCATCAGGGCATGACAAATACGACGCTGTCAAAGGAACCGGCCGGCTGGGCGGCCTCGGGGATCGTGATGGCGCCGAGGGCCTCCTCCGGGAGCATGGTTTGCAGCTGCTCGGCGGAGAGGATGCCGGTGTCCAGGAGGGCCTGGAGGGTGGCGGTCATGGCGGTGGTGACCTGGACATCGCGGTACAGGTAGTCCACCTCCTGCTCCCCGGTGTACGCATTGGTCCACGTGTAGCGGAACTCTAAGTTAATCACAGCATCCAAGTACACCGTTTGCTTTCTCTCGTCGTAGAAGGGGCTGTAGCCGGGGAGACGGCCTGCCGCCGCGTCGGCGCGGATGGCGGCGTAGATGGCGTCCTTCATGGGGCCGTCGGTATCTGTGGCGCTGCTGTCCGCCCAGACGGAGATGTGGACCAGGGCGCCGTCCTTCGGGCCCTCCACCTGCGCCAGGGCGGTCTCCGGGGAGTTGATCAGGCGGTTGATGCGGCCCTCGTAGCTGTTCGGCTCCCGGTCCCACCGCTCCCGGAACAGGGGGATGTGGTAGCTGCGGGTGAGGGTGCCGCCCTTCAGATCGTAGTCAATATGGAGCGTGCTGACGGAGGTCTCTTCGCCCGAGTGGCCATACCGCCAGTCGCTCCGCCCGTTGAAGGCGCGGACCTCGTCCTCGCTGTCCATGACGGCCCTCTGGAGGGCGATGATCTCCTCGACGCGGGGGTCCCCGGCCTCCACGCTGACAGCCTCGCCGTCAATATGGAGATAGACCCACTGGACATCGGCGGCGTCAGGGACGCGGCTGCCCAGGCCGAGGATGTCGAAGTACACCCCAGCGCAGAGGACGATCACCAGCGCGGCGGTGACGGCCACGCCCCGTCCGCTGCCCTTGAACACCTTGTGGGACTTGGCCAGCAGCATGGAGGCCGCGTAGTAGCCCATCAGGCCGGCAAGGATCATGCACACCGACAGGGGCACCACCTCGCTGTAGAGCCCGGCGCTGAGGTTGCTGTTCCAGATGATCTCGTAGAGCATCATCCCCAGCGTCAGGGCGAAGCAGAGGGCCACACCGTAGCGGAAGATGGGCTTTAAGGGCCGGTAGGCCACCACCTCCCCGGCGCTCTCGCTGTGGCGCAGGCGGTAGAGCCAGAAGGACAGGGCCAGCAGGACCAGGCCCACCGCGGCGTAGGCCCAGATGATCCAGAGGCCGTGGAAGGCGATCTCCCGGCTGCCGTCCTCCAAGTGGGTGGAGTTGATCTCCATGTAGCGGTAGAAGGCCACGGTGGGGGAGAGGAAGGTGAGGCTCAGTTCATCGGAGCCGGCGTAGCCGAAGATCAGGCTGCCGGCGAACCACTCCAGCAGGGTCTGGAGGATCACGGCGAAGAAGTGGCCGATGAAGTAGAACACCGGCATGGCGAAGAGGTTGCTGGTGACCATGGCGGCGAAGGTGGCGGAGGCGAAGTAGAAGAGGGTGTATCCCAGCGCCGCGGAGATGGTCTGGAGCACCGCCAAGGGCGGGAACACACCGAAGCACAGCAGAACGAGGCAGGTCAGTCCCCCAGTCACCACATAGGGGATCAGCAGGATGGCGAGGCCCGACGCCGCGCTGGTGAGAAAGATGGTCCCCCGGTCCATGGGCAGGGTGTGCATAAACCCAGCGCTGCGGGCGGTATACAGCCAGCTCCACACCGCCATGGCCGCCAGAACCGCGTAGAACAGGGAGGCCACGGGCATCAGGCCGGCGGCCACGGTGTAGAGGGCTTGTGTGATGTCGGCGGTGGTAACATCGCCGACGAAGTAGGGGTTTAAGAACGACATCAAAAGCGTCAGGGGCATGAGGGCGCTCAACAGGCTGACCCCGCCCCAGAGGGGCCAGAACCGCGCTAAATTCTTGCGGAAGAGCGTGATGTTAAAGGACAATTTCTTTGACGGCATACTGGGCACCTCCCAACTCATAGATGAAAATCTCCTCCAGGCTCAACGGCAGGGCCTCCAGCATCAGGGGACTGTACACTGAGAGGCGGTTGGTGATATCCTCGGAGGAGCCCCGGATGATGTAGGTATACACGCGGCCCACGTGGCTGGTGTGGAGCACCGGCAGGTCGGCGGGGAGCTGGGGGGTCTCCTCGGCGGACCAGACCGCCTGCATCTTCACGATGTTCTGCTGCAAGTCGCTGAGACTGCGCTGGATGAGCACCTTCCCCTGGTTCATGATGCCCACGTGGTCGCAGACGTCCTCCAGCTCCCGGAGGTTGTGGGAGGAGACCAGCACGGTGGTGTTGTACTCGTCCACGTCGGCCATCATCAGGCTCCACACCTGCCGGCGCATCACCGGGTCCAGGCCGTCCACCGGCTCATCTAAGATGAGGTACCTGGGCCGGCAGCACATGGTGAGCCAGAAGGCGGCCTGCTTCTGCATCCCCTTGCTGAGCCGGCGGATCACCGCCTTCTCCGGGATGGGGAACACCTCCTTGAACCTCTCGTACCGGTCGGTGTCGAAGGCGGGGTACATGCCCCGGTAGAAGCGCATCATGTCCCGGATGGTGGCGGAGGGGAAGTAGAACCAGTCGTCGGGGATGGCGGCGATGAGGGCCTTCTTCCCCGGGTTCTCATACACCGGCTCCCCCTCCACCAGCACCTCCCCGCTGTCCTGGCGGTAGATGCCGGTAAGGCAGCGGATCAGGGTGGATTTCCCCGCCCCGTTGGGCCCCACCAGCCCGTAGACCGCCCCGTCGGGGACGGTGACATCGACGCCGTCTAAAGCGGCAAAGCCGTCGAAGGTCTTGACCGCGTTTTTCACCTCAAGCATTGTGTTCACCCTCCTTCAGCAGCGATAGGATCTCCTCGTCGGAGACATTGAGGTAGCGCAGCTCCTGGATAATCTCCAAGAGCTTCCTCTGGAGCTCTGTCCGGCGCAGGGCCAGGGGCTCCGACACCGCCGCGGCAAAGCTGCCCTTGCCGGGGACGGAGTAGATGTACCCCTCCGCCTCCAGTTCCCCGTAGGCCCGCTGGATGGTGTTGGGGTTGATGGCCAGCTCCGTGGCCATGGAGCGCACCGAGGGCAGCTTCTCGTCGGGCCGCAGGGCCCCCTGCACAATCAGGCGGCGAAGGCCGTCCTTGATCTGCTCGTAGATGGGACGGGCGTCCCGGTAGTTCAATGTCAGCAAAAGATCTCCTCCTTTCCCCCGCCTACCGGCGGAGAATGGCGGCGGCCACCACTACAGCAAAAAAGGCCAGCGCCAGCGTGGGAAGCATCAGCGAAAAGATCATAGCGGTCAGCTCCTCCTCCCGTTGCTCAACTGTATTATCCGTATTAGTACACTTAATATAGCAGAGGGCCGGCCCTTTGTCAACAGGTTTTTTTCCGCGGGACAGGTTCAGCCGGGCTGTCCCCCTTGCAATTTCGGCCAAACAGGCTATAATGGTAGGGCAATGATTACTATCTTTGGAGAAAGAACCATGACAAACCGACAGAAATACCGGGAGGGGATGGCCGACGGCGTGCCCATCGCCCTGGGCTACTTTGCCGTGGCCTTCACCTTGGGCATTGTGGCGAGGAACGCCGGCTTCAGCGCCCTGCAGGCCGCCGTGTGCAGCCTCACCTGCAACGCCTCCGCGGGACAGTCCGCCGTGTTTACCTTGGTGGGGGCTGGGGCAGGGTACATCGAGGTGGCGGTGATGACGCTGGTGGCCAACGCCCGCTATCTCCTCATGTCCTGCGCCCTCAGTCAGAAGTTCGCCCCCGGCTCGCCCCTGCTGCCCCGGATGATTGTGGCCTATGACATCACCGACGAGGTGTTCGGCATCTCCGTGGCCCAGCCGGGGTACCTGAATCCCTTCTACACCTACGGGGCCATGTCCGTGGCCATCCCCGGCTGGGCGGCGGGCACCTTCCTGGGGGTGATCCTGGGGAACATCCTGCCCATGCGGGTGGTCAGCGCCCTGAGTGTGGGGCTCTACGGGATGTTTTTAGCCATCATCATCCCCCCGGCCCGGAAGGACCGGGTGATTGCCGGCGTGGTGGCGGTGAGCTTCCTGCTCAGCGGGGCGGCGGCCTACCTGCCCCTGCTGCGGGGGGTCTCCACCGGGGTCAAGACCATCGGACTCACCGTGGTGATCGCCTTGGCGGCGGCAATCCTGTTTCCGGTGGGAGAGGAGGGACAGCGTCATGGAGCGTAATATCTGGCTGTACATCTTAGTGGCGGCGGGGGTGTCCTATCTGGTGCGGGCCACGCCGCTGGTGCTGATCCGGCGGGAGATCACCAACCGGACGATTCGCTCGTTTCTCTACTATGTGCCCTATGCCACGCTGGCGGTGATGACCTTCCCGGCGATTGTGGAGGCCACACAGAGTGTGTGGTCAGGGCTGGCAGCCCTGTGGGCGGGGATTTTTCTCGCATGGCGGGGGAGGAGCCTGCTCTTTGTGGCGGTGGCGATTTGTGTGGTGGTGTTTGGGGTGGAGTTGGTGTTGGTGTAGAAGGGTGCCCCGGCAGGGCACGGTGCCTTTTTTCGCGCCGCGTCGGCGCGGGAAGGGGACGGGGGGTCGCCCCCGGGGCGAGGCACTTTTCCCGCGCGGGAAAAGTGCCCAAAAGCGCGCTTAGGCGTCCGCTGCCGCTCTGCCTGCGTCGCACGACTTGCCCCCGGAACTTGTTGGTTGTTACGCTGTTCGTAATGCGGCAAATGCCGCCGTGCCTGCCGGTAGCGGTTGTAGGGGCGCACACAGCGCAGCCGTTGGCGGCTTTGCCGCTTACGGATGCGGCGTACCCCTTGCGGGTATTGTGCGCCCGTTCTATCGACACCCACCGCACCGGAGAAGGACGGGCGCACACTGTGCGCCCCTACATTTGTTTTCACGAACCACGTCCGATGCCCCAATGTCTTCACGAGCCACGTCCGGTGGCCAACCCTGTAGGGCGCGACGACCTCGGCGCGCCGTGTCCTTCCACCGGAAATCCCCGGTAAAACGCCCCCCGTCCCCCGAAACCTACCGCTAACCCACAACAAAAAGGGCCGCTCTCGCGGCCCTTTTTGCTATGCTTTACTCCGCCGCGTCCTGCTTCGCGGCTCTCTTCAGTCTCCGGCGCAGGCCGCTGTAGCGGCGCTGTTGCTTGTCGTTGGCCGCCATGGCCAGCAGGGCCGCGTCGTCGCCTACCACCACCAGAAGCTCCCGGGCGCGGGTGATGGCGGTGTACAGGACGCCCCGGACCATCAGGGAGGAGGCGCAGCGGCCCGCGGCGAGGACTACCGCCTGGTACTCGCTGCCCTGGGCCTTGTGCACCGTCATGGCGTAGGCCATATCTAACTCCCCCAGCATCTCCGTGGTGTACACCGCCGTCCGCTCGTCGAAGCACAGCGTCACCAGCTCGCCGGAGGGGTCGATGTCCACCACCTGCCCCACATCGCCGTTGAAGATCCCCGTGCCCACGGTGCCGTCCGGGCGGTCCCAGAGTACGTCGTAGTTGTTCTTCGTCTGCATCACCCGGTCCCCTACCCGGAACACAAGTTCCCCGTAGGTCCGCTCCCGCTTCTCCGGGGAGGGGGGATTTAAGGCCGCCTGCAGGGCGCGGTTCAGCGTCTCGGTGCCCCAGGGGCCCCGGCGGGTGGGGCAGAGGACCTGGATCGAGCTCTGGGGCACGCCCATGTTCTCCGGGAGGCGGGTCTGGCACAGGCCCACCACCGTGTCCACGATCCGGTCGGGCGCCCGGCGGCAGAGAAAGAAGAAGTCCCCCTGATTGCTGTCAAGACAGGGCGGCGAGCCAAGGTTGATGGCGTGGGCGTTGCGGACGATGGCGCTCTGCCGGGCCTGGCGGAAGATCTCCGTCAGGGCCACCGTCTGGATGGCCCCGCTGCGGATCAGATCGCCGAACACATTCCCCGGCCCCACCGAGGGGAGCTGGTCCGGGTCCCCCACCATCACCAGGCGGCACCCGGGGCGCAGGGCCGTCAGGAGGGCCCGCATCAGGGGCAGGTCCACCATGCTCATCTCGTCCACAATCACCGCGTCCGCCTCCAGCGGCTCCTTCTCGTTCTTGGAGAAGCTCACCTCGCCGGTCTGCTCGTTGTAGCTCATCCCCAGGGCTCGGTGGATGGTCTGGGCCTCCCGGCCGGTGAGCTCACTCATGCGCTTGGCCGCCCGGCCGGTGGGGGCCATCAGGGCCATATCCAGCCCCAGGGAGTCAAACAGCGCCACAATGCCCCGGACAGAGGTGGTCTTGCCGGTGCCGGGACCGCCGGTGAGGAGGAGGACCCCCTCCGCGGCGGAGAGGGCCACCGCCCGGCGCTGGCCGGCGGCGTAGGTCACCCCCTGCTCGGCCTCAATCCGGTCGATGAGGGCCTCCACACGCCGCCCCTGGTCCGCGGGGAAGGATAAGAGAGTGCGCAGGCGCTCCGCCACCGTGACCTCCGCCTCCCACAGCCGGCAGAGGTATATGGCCTCCACCCGGCCCACCATGTCGCTGACCACCGCCCGGCGGGCGATGAGGCCGTCCAGCGCCTCCTCGATCAGCGCCGCCTCCTCGCGCCCCTCTATCTGGAGCAGGGCGCAGGTGGCGCCGAGGAGCTTGTCCCTGGGGAGGAACACGTGGCCGTTCCCCGCGTTGTAGCTCAGCTCATAGAGGACGGCGGCCTCCAGGCGGCGGCCGCTGTCCCCCTCAAAGCCCATCCCCAGGGCGATGGCGTCCATCTGCTGGAAGCCCACCCCGTAGCACTCGTCCACCAGCAGGTAGGGGTTGGCGCGGACCGCCTCCATGGCCCCCAGGCCGTAGCGCCGGTAGAGGCGCATGGAGAGGGGCAGGGGCAGGTCGTTCAGGGACAGAAACTCCAGCAGGCGGCGCATCCCCGTCTGGTAGCGGAAGGCCTCGGCAATCTCCTTGGCCTTTTTGGCGGTGATGCCCCGGATCTCGGCGATCCGCTCCGGCTCCTCCTCCAGAACACGGAGGGTGTCGGCGCCGAAACGGTCCACCATGCGCTGGGCGGTGGCGGGACCCACCCCCTTCACCGCCCCGGAGGAGAGGTAGGAGAGGATCTCCGTCTCGGAGGTGGGCAGGTGGCGCTCCACCTCCTCCGCCTTGAACTGCTCCCCGTGCTGGGGGTGGACCATCCAGCTGCCGGCGCAGATCAGATTCTCCCCCGGCGCGGCGCAGGGGATACAGCCCACCACCGTCACCACCTCCCCGTCGGTGGTGACAAGGCGCAGCACGGTGTACCCATTCTCCTCATTCTGGAAAATGAGATTGAGCACGGTGCCGTCTATGGTGCTGTACTGACTCATTCCTATGTACCTCGGTTCCCATACATTTTGTTGTCAATCCGTTTAGTATTCCGCCACGCGTTTTCTCCCGTCCCCGCCGTGCGGAACGCTCAGGGCAGAGCAAACACAAACCCGGAACACTCCGCAACACGTTTCTCCTGTCCCCATCGTGCCCCCGCCGCCGCGCGGAAAGCTCACGGCAGAGCAAACACAAATCCGGAACACTCCGCAACGCGTTTCTCCCGTCCCCATCGTGCCTCCGTCACCGCGCGGAAAGCTTGGTACGCCACCGCACGACAGAGCGAACACAAAAGTTTTTTGGGTACTTTTTTACAAAAAAGCACCTCACTGGAAGAAGTCGGGGAGTTCCTCTCTTGTGCAGAGGGCCACGTCCCGGTCCTCCCGGGACAGCAGCGCGGCCACCTCCCGGCCCACCGGACTGAGGCCGCAGTCCACGATGACGATGCCCCCGAAGCCCCCGTGGTCACAGCGGAGCTGCTCCAGGGTGTGCACCGTGTGCTCCAGACCGTTGGCGGCGCCCCGCGCGGGGACCACGGCGGAGACGTGGTGCAGGGTCTCCTTGCGCAAACGGAACAAGACGCTGACAATCAGCCACAGCAGCGTGGCCAGACCGATGGCCGCCAGCAGAGCCACCAGTCCATCCTGTAGAAGTCTCATGCTCTCACCTCTGCCCATCCTATGCGCGCCTCCGGGCGTTGGTGCGCCTCAGAACAGGGCCACCTGGTGGGTGATAAAGGTGATGATCACCCCGGCGGCCAGCACGCCGCCGGTGATGGCGGGGACGGCCTTACTCAGGCGCATATCCATGGCCGCGGCCACCAAGGACCCGGTCCAGGCCCCGGTCCCCGGCAGGGGCACCGCCACCAGAAGGAGGAGTCCCAGAGCCTGATATTTGAGCACCAGGTGCTTTTTCCGCTCCACCTTCCGCTCCAGGCAGGCGATCGCCCCCCGGAACAGGGGCACGTGGTCCTTCAGAAAGGCGAAGAGGCGGCGTGTAAAGAGGATCAGGAAGGGGACGGGGAGCATATTGCCGATAAAAGCCGCCGCGAAGGCCTTCGCCGGCGGCAGACCGGCGGCCAGCCCAAAGGGGATGCCCCCGCGGAGCTCCACGACGGGGAGCATGGAGACCAGGATGGTGAATATAAATTCGCCCAGTTGGGTGGTGGTAAGCCATTGTAAGAGGTCCATGGGGGGTCCTTTCTGTAATCACGCCCAGCAGGGGAGGCAGCGGGTGCGGTGGGTTGGGGGGAGGAGACGGTGAGGACGCCGGACATGGTTCGTGAAAACGTGTGTAGGGGCGCACATTGTGCGCCCGTCCTTCTCCGGCGCGGTGGGTGTCGATAGAGCAGGCGCACAATACCCGCAAGGGGCACGCCGCATCCGTAAGGCGGCAAAGCCGCCAACGGCTGCGCTGTGTGCGCCCCTACATACGGTATACCGAAGCATTCCGGTTGACGGGGGAGCGGCGCGCCGGGTCGTCGCGGCCTATGGAGGGTTTATCGGTAGTGCGGCGGGAGAATCCCTCCACCGCCTTGCGGCGGTCCCCCTCCCTTTAGCAAGGGAGGCTTTAGCCCGCAGTACTCCCAAAGTGCGCATCTACCAACGAGTACGGCGGCATTTGCGGCACTGGGCCAGCGCAACAACCTCTAAGGTTCGGGGGCAAGTCGTGGCGAGGGGGGCAGAGCGGCAGCGGATGTCTATAGCAGGGCTAAAGACGGGGGGATGGTCTCAGGATACCTTTATCTGTGCGAGAGCCACCGCCGCCGCGTTGGGGCGTCAAGGTTGGATGAGCGGTGGACTATCGAGGGGGCGCACGTCCCGGGGTTCTTAGGGGGGAGCGAATCAGGGCTGTGCCCCCCCTGCGGGGGGCTAAAGCCCGCCTGAGCGGACACCTAAGCGCGCTTTTGCCTGCTTTTCTCGCACGGGAATGGGAAAGGATGTGTGAAGGAAAACCGTATGGTTTTCCTTCGCGTTCCATCAACCCGCCGCAGCGACAGATTTTGGCACTTTGCCAAAATCTGCTGGGTC
>JAAWSV010000072.1 GCA_022801715.1 Oscillospiraceae bacterium | reverse complement strand
CCGTGAGGGCAAAAACAAGGGAAATAACATAAGGATTGAACATTTAATCAGGGAAAAGCCTTGACGTATCAGGGTTCTAAGAGGATTTGACAGATAAATCGGAATTTGTCAAGTCAATTATAGCACAGGGCGCCTGTTGTATCAATGTGCTTTTGCGGAAACCACCAGGGTTATATTTCAGCAACATCTATTTTAAAAGGGGCCTGAATGTTACGCTGTTTATAAAATTTGTCGAATTCTGTATACTGTAGATGCTGCCTGCCCTTCTCTTATCTGGCAACAGAGAGTAGGCGAGTGCGTTGGATATTTTTACCACATCCCTGTTGTCAGTCAGTGCGGGTATCGTTAGTTACTACATCTGCAAATGGCTTGACGGCCAGCGCAGGGACAAGTAAGCAAAAATGACCCCCGGAGAGCCTTCACCTCTCCGGGGGCCTTTTTCGCGTGAGTGCCTTGGATTTTACCACATTCCTTGGCTGCTTCTATTATAGCACAGCCGGTAAGCTATATACAAGGAGAATCTGATATGCTGGTGCGCTTTCCTATGGGGAGGTATGGGGGGGTGTCTGGTTTTTGCGCGGGATAAAAATTTGCGGCGGCTTTGATGGGTGGGTGTCTGGTGAATTCCGATCTGTCAATCAAACAATATTCTCACCCAAGATTATTTTGGGCATGGTGGTTAAACACCTATTCCAACGTTTATAGAATTTTTCTATACCAAGTTTTCCAACTCTTGCATGAGCTTCTTCATCTTCCAGTACCCAATACAAGACATATGTTACCTTACCTACATTTCTTGTAAGACGAACAGGTACTTCTCCCTCTTTAACCGCATTGAAATCTTTTTGCCGGTGAGTGCGTTTTATATAGTGTACCTCAATAACTCCATCTTGCTCCAAGTAAAATTCCGCTACTTCCCTCATCAGTTCTTCAATTTCATCTAACTTGGTCGGTTTTGCCTCATATATGCATATTTCATTAAACATAAAATACCTCCGCAAATCCCAGTTTGTTGAGTTGATTATAGCACAGGGCTCCTGCTGCATCAATGTGCTTTTGCGGAAACCACTGGGGTTATATTTCGGCAACACCTATTTTAAATGGGATCTGAATGTTACGCTGTTTACAAAATCTGTCGAATTCTGTATACTGTAGATGCTGCCTGCCCTTCTCCAATCTGGCAACAGAGAGGAGGTGGAAACCATGATTATCCTCACAGATTTCCTGCTGTCTGTCGGAGCGAGTATTGTTGCGAGTATCATCAGCTACTATATTTGCAAATGGCTTGACGGCCGGCGCAAGGGCAAGTAGACAAAAATGACCCCCGGAGAGCCTTCACCTCTCCGGGGGCCTTTTTCGCGTGGAAACCTTGAAATCCTCACATATTTCTCGGCTATGGCTATTATACCACAGCTAAGTCAGTATATGCAAGAAGAATTTACTATGCCGGTGCGCTTTCCTACCAGTGGATCAGATCGCCGAAGAGGCGGGTCAGGTCCGCTCTCTTTTGCCGCAGAACGGCGTGGCTGTCGCTGGAGAGCTTGATGTTCAGTGCCCAGCTCAGGTCCACGCTGATCAGGTACTCCGGGGCGACGCCGCAGAGGCGCACGCTGTCGCTGAACCAAGCGCGCTGGAGTCCCCAAGGGGCTAAGAGCTGCTCCATCAGATCCATAGGTGAGCGGTAGGAGAGGGCGGAGTAGCGGGATAAAATGTCCTGGAAGTCCTCCTTGGAGGTGGAGCAGCAGGTTTGGTACAAAAACTGGGTGTCCTCCGCCCTTCGGAAAGCCATCTGGAAGAGATAGTTCTCAAAGGAGTCCGCAAAGCGGCCGGCATAATGGTCAACAGGCGGGTTCTCCGCCCCGGTTAAGGGCAGAAACAGGTTGCTCTCCGTCCAGTGGGTGGAGAAGAGAAGGTGGCCTTGCCAGCGGGGTTCGTCAAAATAGTCGGGGTACTCCTCTAAAATCCGGTCTATGGATGCCTCGGTACCCCCGTCCCACTCCTGCTCCAAAAGGCCGCCGTCGTCCTGGCCCATGGCCTTTAGGAAGTACCGGTAGGCGGCGGGAATGGTCCAGCCCCGCCGGGTCAGGTCCGACGACAGGGCCTCGATCTTATCCGCCGGGGCCGGTTTGATCCGGGCGGACCACTGCCGGTCCATGGCGTCCATGGTTCGGCAAAGGCGGGCGGTCATGGTGTCCAGCGGGCCGGGGTCGAAGGGGATCTGGTGCAGGATCATGTTGGTTCCTCCTGTTGATCTGCGGGCGCATACCGCGCGCCCGCGGCATTTCCAAAAGCGAATAGGGTTTGCACCGTCACGTTTTGCAGGGGTCTGCACCCTTTTGGCTGTCCCCTTCTGTCTGCGCATTCCCGCACAGCATCCAAAACGCAGTTCTGCCGCCCTCAAAACCACTTGGCGGGCTCCTCTCGAAACCGAGGGGCGGGCCCGTCCTGGTAGGGGTCGTAGCGGTTGGTATTGCAGCCAAACTCCTTGAGGCGGCTGATCTGTCCCGCCTCTGTCCATTGAATCAGCGTCACACCGTCAAAGGCGTCCACTTGGCCGTCGTCCATCTTATTACGGAAGGTCCACTCCACCACCGTCTGATCCCCTTGGTGAAAGAACTGGTGAATATCCCACTGCACCACCGTCCCCCGGCTGTTCCACTCGTCAAACCAGTGCCTGATCCTCTCCCGCCCCCGGTACTCCGGGCCCCAGCTCTCCGTATAGACCGCGTCCGGCGCGAAAATCTCGTCAATACCTATATCCCGTTTCTCCAGCCACATGGCAAACCATCTTTCTATCATCCTCTCCCTCTGCTCCATCCAATCACCTCCACGCTAAAATTTCTAATTCCTAACTCTTACCTTGTTACGTCGTTGATCCACTTTCCGCTCCTCGTTCGCCAGACGCTCAGGGGCATCTTGCATAAATTCTCGCTGTACATGGCCACGCACACCCACAGTACGTCCGCCTTCAGGACCAAGGCCGTCAGGGCGCTGAGGGGGACGGCTACGCACCAGAGGGGGATCAGGTCGATGGTGATAGCCACCTTCACGTCCCCGCCGGCCCGGAGGACGCCGGTGATGTTGGTGGAGTTGAAGGCGTGGAAGGGCATTATCAAGGCCAGGACCGTCACCATGCAGGTGGCGGCGTAGGCGGCCCCCGGCGAGAGCTTGAAGAGGGGGAACAGGAGGGGCCGGAAGAAGGCCGGCACCAGTACCAGCAGAAGCCCTCCGGTGGCCACGCCCACCAGGAACGACGCCCACAGCAGGGCCCAGCCCACGCTGCTGACCCGCTGGCGGTCGCGGCCCTCGCCGATCTCCTTGCCCACCATCACCGCCGCCGCGTCGGCCAGGCCGAAGCAGATCACCGAGGAGAACTTGCTCACGTAACCCACCAGGGCGTTGGCCGCCAGCATGTCCTGGTTGTTCTCCATGTGCCCCAGCACCACGGTGAGCATGGAGGTCCCCAGACTCCAGAGGGCCTCGTTGCAGATCACCGGGGCGCTGTAGCGCAGGAAATTCCGCCAGACGCCGGCGCCGGGGTGGGTCAGCGCCGCCATATCTATGGGCACGCGGCGGCTGCGGAGGGTGCAGACGGCGGAGATGATGAACTCCGCCACACGGGATGTCAGCGTGGCCACCGCGGCCCCGGTGACGCCCAGGGCCGGCGCGCCGCACTTGCCGAAGATCAGAATGTAGTTGAGGCCGGTGTTGAGCACCATGGAGACGCCCATCACCAGCATCCCGAACTTGGGGTTCTCCACACTCCGCTGGGTCCCGGCGCAGACGCTGCTGACGCCGTTGAACACGTAGGCCAGGCCCACCAAGCGCAGGTAGGGCGCGCCGATGGTGATCAGGGTCTCATTGGGGGTGATCAGGCCCATGACGGCGGCGGGAAAGCAGAAGAGCACCGCGGCAATCAGGGCGGTGAAGCCGGTGATGGCGCACAGCGCTACCCCCATCACACGGTTGATGCTTTTGAGATCCCCGCGGCCCCAGTACTGGCTGCCCAGCACGATCATGCCGCTCTGGAAGCCAAACAGGGCCACCTGCACCACGTAGAGCGGCGTATTGGCCGCGTTCACCGCCGCCATCTCCGCGTTGCCGAGGAGGCCCACCATGAAGGTGTCCACAAAACCCAGGGAGGTGGTGATCAAATTTTGCAGCACCATAGGCGCCGCCAGCAGGCACATCCAGCGGTAAAAGCCGGGCTCTCGGCGGAGCGGGTTGGTCATGGGGAAGGACCTCCTTTCTTTTGAGTGAGGATTTTTTTGTCGTGTCCGGCTTGCGCCGGAGACGGGATACCACCATTCCTATTATTCCTATGGGAATGCCTGACTGATTTTATATATGAAATCAGTGGAGTTTAGAGGAAGGATTCCCTTTTTTCAATAAAATTCCTCAAGCATTGTTTCATATTTCGATGAAAAGCAGGGTCGAACGCCGTAAAAAATTCACTATCCGAGTTTTCTCTTCTCTGGATAAACCGGCATACTCTTTCATAAGAGTCTCCATTCCGTGCTCCTCATTATCACAGCATGGGGAATCGCCGGCTCTGGTGGTCCGCCAAGGCCTCCGCCAAGGCTTCGATGTCGGCCATGGTGGTCTCCGGGCCGAGGCTGACGCGGAGGGTGCCGGCGGCGGTGCGCTTGTCTATGGACATGGCCGTGAGGACGTGGCTGGCCCTGCCCCGGTGGCAGGCGGAGCCGGCGGAGATGCAGATGCCCCGGTCGCTCAGGTCGGTGACGATGTTCTGGCTGGGGTAGCCGGTGAGGGAGACGGAGAGGATGTGGGGGGCGGCGCCCGCGCCCACCTCCACAAGGCCGGGGATGGTCTTCAAACGCGTCAGTGCCTCGGCGCGGAGGGCGGACATGTGGGCGCGGAAGCGGTTCAGGTTGGCCTGCCAGTGTGCCACCGCGGCGGCGAAGCCGGCGATCTGGGCGGTGGGCTCGGTACCGGGGCGGAGGCCGTCCTCCTGGCCGCCGCCGTAGAGGAGGGGGCGGGGATGGGGCAGGCGGGGGCCGATGTACAGCGCGCCAATGCCCTTGGGGCCGCCGAGCTTGTGGGCGGAGAGGGTGATCAGGTCCGCGCCCAAGGTTCTGGCGGTGAAGGGGATCTTCAGGAAGGCCTGCACCGCGTCGGTGTGGAGGAGGGTGTCCCGGTTCTGGAGGAGGGCGGCGATGTCCTCGATGGGGTACCGGTTCCCGATCTCGTTGTTCACCAGCATGACGCTGACCAGGGCCGTGTCCGCTCGGAGGGCCTCCGCCACCTGGGCGGCGGTGATGTTCCCCCGGCTGTCGGGCTTCAGGTATGTCACCTCATAGCCCTCGCTCTCCAGAGCCTTCAGGCAGGCGAGGACCGCGCTGTGCTCCACGGCGGTGGTGATGATGTGCTTGCCCAAGCGGCGGTTCTGCCAGAGGGCGGCGCGGATGGCCCAGTTGTCCCCCTCGGTGCCGCAGGAGGTGAAGCGAAGCCGGCAGGCCTCGCCGCCCAGGGCGGCGGCGATGACGGCGCGGCGCTCCTCCATCCGGTCCCGGGCGGCCCGGCCCAGGGCGTACTGGGCGGAGGGGTTGCCGAAATCCTCCGTCAGCTCCCGCAGCATGGCCTCCGCCGCGGCCGGCAGAACCGGCGCGGTGGCCGCGTAGTCCAAGTAGTGCATATGGTCTCCCTCCCCGCTGCCGCGCTGGGCGGCAGGTAACATGACGTTCCTCTACAGGACAGATGATAAAATCTCTCTTTTATCATAGCAGAAAAGGGGGCTATCGGTGGCTGTACCGCCGGGGATTTCTGGTATAATCGGCGGAAGTTCCCCGCCGGGGGTCCTCTGCCGCCGTCTGTCCCCGCCCGACGCCCAAAGCGTCACAAAGAGGAACGCTTCGGCGGGAAAAAACGTGTAAGTTGCCGCTTGTCAGAATGGGAAAGTGCGTATATAATAGATAAACTGACATGTGACAGGCATGACGCAGGACCGGGCGGGCCAAGGCCCCGCCCTTGGAGGAAAACCCCAGAAAGCAAGGAGGAGTTGCAGCTGAACATCGCGATTTACACCCTTGGCTGCAAGGTGAACCAGTACGAGACGCAGGCCATGGAGCAGGCCCTGACCGGCCGGGGGCACGCTCTGGTGGACTTTGACGGACCCGCCGACGCCTACATCATAAACACCTGCACCGTGACGGCGGTCAGCGACAAGAAGTCCCGGCAGATGATCCGCCGGGCCCGCCGGATGAATCCGGCGGCGATTGTGGCCGTGTGCGGCTGCTATGCCCAGCTCCATCCGGAGGAGGTCCGGGACCTGGACGTGGATCTGATCGCCGGCACCAGCGACCGCATGGCCTTCCTCCGCCTCTTGGAGGAGGCCGCCCGGGAGAGAGGGCCCCTCCTCCGGGTGGGGGACATCATGCGGCGCCGGGACTTTGAGGTCCTCCCCGCCGGGGGGATGGAGCGCCGGACGCGGGCCATGCTGAAGGTGGAGGACGGCTGTACCAACTTTTGCAGCTACTGCATCATCCCCTACGCCAGAGGGCCGGTCCGCTCCCTGCCGCTGGACCGGGCGGCGGAGCAGGCCAGGGAGCTGGAGGCGGCGGGGTATCGGGAGATCACCATCACTGGGATTGAGATCTCCTCCTACGGCCGGGACCTGCCGGGGGGCGTGGGGCTCATCGACCTGCTGGAGCGGGTGAGCCAGGCCGCCCCCAGTGTGCGCCTGCGCCTTGGCAGTCTGGAGCCCCGGACCATCACCGAGGCCTTCTGCCAGCGGGCCGCCGCCCTGCCGGGGCTCTGCCCCCACTTCCATCTCTCCCTCCAGTCCGGGTGCGACGACACCCTGCGGCGGATGAACCGGAAGTACACCACCCACCGCTATCAGGAGGGGCTGGAGCTGCTCCGGGCCGCCTTCCCCCGGCCGGCCATCACCACCGATCTCATTGTGGGGTTCCCGGGGGAGACCGAGGCGGAGTTCCAGCAGACCCTGCGCTTCGTGGAGCAGTGCGCCTTCGCGGAGATGCACCTCTTCCCCTACTCCATCCGCAGCGGCACCCCCGCCGCCAGCATGGCCCAGGTGGACGCGGCGGCGAAGGAGGAGCGGTGCCGTCAGGCGGCGCAGCTGGCCCGCGGTCTGCAAAAACACTACCTCGCCGGCTGCGTGGGCAACGTCTACCCGGTGCTCTTTGAACAGCCCATCGGCAAGGGCCGGCGGTGGGTGGGCCACGCCCCCAACTACTGCGCCGTCACCGTCCGGGGCAGCGATCTGCACAACCTGATCCTCCCCGTGCGCATTGACGCCGTGGAGGAGGACATGCTGGTGGGGGAGATTCTGTAGGCGGCGGGTCCGCCGTACAGGAGAGAGAGAAGGAGGGGATGGTGTGTACCACTTTTTTGCCTACATCTCCCGGATGAAGTACATCGACCGGTGGTCCCTGATGCGCAACAGCGTCACGGAGAACATCCAGGAGCACAGCCACATGGTGGCCGTGCTGGCCCACGCGCTGGCGGTGATCCGCCGGGACGTGCTGGGCGTCCCCTGCAACGTGGACGCCTGCGCCTCCGCGGCGCTGTTCCACGACGCCACGGAGATCTTCACCGGGGATCTGCCCACCCCCATCAAGTACTACAATCCCGCCATACGGGACGCCTACAAGCAGGTGGAGGCCGTGGCAGCGGACCGGCTGCTCCGGATGCTGCCGGCGGAGATGCAGGGGGCCTACGGGCCTCTGCTGGGGGAGATGGACGAGGAGGTCCGGGTGATCGTCAAGGCGGCAGACAAGCTCTCCGCCTACATCAAGTGCTTGGAGGAGCTGCGGGGCGGGAACAAGGAGTTCCTGAACGCCGCGGAGGAGACGCTGGCCGCGCTGAACGCCATGGATCTGCCGGAGGTGCGGTACTTTTTGGAGCAGTTCGCGGCGGGCTTCGGCCTGACGCTGGATGAGCTTACGTAGAGTGAGGAGTTGGGAATTTATGAGAGCAATTGTGACAGTCACAGGGAAGGATCATGTGGGGATTATTGGCGCGGTCTGTACGAAGCTGTCCCACTACAATGTGAATATCCTCGATATCAGTCAGACGGTCTTGCAGGGGTTCTTTACCATGACGATGGTGGTGGATGTGTCCGAGGCCAATGAGGAGTTCGGGGCGCTGATCCAGCAGATGGCCGACTATGGCACGGAGCGTAAGCTCTCTATTCGGGTGCAGCGAGAGGATATCTTTGACGCCATGCACAAGTTATAAAGAGGGGACTACGTCCCACCTTTGGATTCCGCCCCACTGGGTCTGCGACCCAGCGGGGACCCCAGATGATTTGACTTGCGCAGGCGGAATGAATCCGCCTTTGCGCCAAGGTTTTGGCCGCTGGCCAAAACGCTTGTACGCGCCACTCGGCGCGGTCAGTGACGTCGGTCTCTGGTGTGCGCGCCCAAGGCGCGCGGGTCGGGGTATTTTTCCGAGGAGCGCGGTCCCCGGAAAAATGATTTTACTTTATTTTGTTTGCGCAGCAAACAAAACCACGGGGGCTGCGCCCCCCTTGGATACCCCGCTTGTGGGGCGGGATTTGTGAGGGACACACTATGCTGAATCAGAAGAATATTTTGGAGACTATTGAGATGATTGATAAGCAGCATCTCGATATTCGGACCGTTACGATGGGGATTTCGCTGCGGGATTGCGCGCGGACGGATGTGAGGGCCTGCTGTCAGGCGGTCTATGATAAGATCTGCACCAAGGCGGAGCGGCTGGTGCGGGTGGGGGAGGAGATTGAGCGGGACTTCGGGATTCCCATCGTCAACAAGCGCATCTCCGTCACCCCTATGGCCATGGTGGCCGAGAGCTGTGAGGCCGGGGACTATGTGCCCTTTGCCGTTACGATGGATCGGGCGGCCAAGGCCTGCGGGGTGAACTTTATCGGCGGGTACTCCGCGCTGGTGCAGAAGGGGTCCACGGTGGGGGATGAGCGGCTCATCGCCTCCATTCCCGAGGCGCTGGCGGCTACGGAGTTCGTCTGCTCCTCGGTGAACGTGGGATCCACCAGGGCCGGGATCAACATGGACGCGGTGGCCCGGATGGGGCGGATTATCAAGAAAACCGCCCAGCTGACCCGGGAGCAGAAGGGGCTGGGGTGCGCCAAGCTGGTGGTGTTCTGCAACGCTGTGGAGGACAATCCCTTTATGGCCGGCGCCTTCCACGGCGTGGGCGAGGGGGAGTGCGTCATCAATGTGGGCGTCTCCGGGCCGGGGGTGGTGTATCACGCCCTTCAGAGTGTGAAGGGGGCCCCCTTTGACGTGGTGGCGGAGACGGTGAAGCGGACCGCCTTCCAGGTGACACGGATGGGACAGCTGGTGGCGCAGGAGGCCAGCTGCCGTCTGGGGGTGCCCTTTGGGATTGTGGATCTGTCCCTGGCGCCCACCCCCGCCGTGGGGGACAGCGTGGCGCGGATCCTGGAGGAGATGGGGCTGGAGATCTGCGGCACCCACGGCACCACCGCCGCCCTGGCCCTCCTCAACGACGCGGTGAAGAAGGGCGGCGTCATGGCCAGCGGCCACGTGGGGGGGCTCTCCGGGGCCTTCATCCCCGTCAGTGAGGACGAGGGCATGATTGCCGCCGCCCTGCAGGGGACGCTGACCATCGACAAGCTGGAGGCCATGACCTGCGTGTGCTCCGTGGGGCTCGACATGATCGCCGTCCCCGGGGACACCAGCGCCGAGACCATCAGCGCCATCATTGCCGACGAGGCGGCGGTGGGGATGGTGAACAGCAAGACCACCGCGGTGCGGATTATTCCCGTCCCCGACGCCAAGGTGGGGGACATGATGGAGATGGGCGGCCTGCTGGGCAGCGCGCCGGTGATGCCGGTGCACAGCGCCTCCAGTGCGGCGTTTATCGCCCGGGGCGGGCGGATTCCCGCGCCGCTGCAGAGCTTGAAGAATTAGGATTTGAAGGGCGCGCCGCGCCGGCGATGTACATAATACCCTGTGGGGGCGGATTTTGTGCGCCTCCACAGGGTGTTTTGGTTTGTGGAGAGGGGGCGGTTGATCGGGGAATGATGGAGGGGGAGGCAAATGGGATGGGCCGGGGAGAGTTCCCCGGCCCATGTTTCGCGGGGCGAGCCCCGCTGGTCTTACCTTGTTATCGCTATGATACCTTATGATATCCTTATGTTACCTTTTCATACGATGATGTACGGGTTGGCTCAGTCCCCTGCCAGGACGAAGCTATCCACCAGCTGCTTCAGGCTGGAGGCCTCGGCGGACAGCTCCTCGCTGGCGGCGGCGCTCTCCTCCGCGGTTGCGGAGTTGGTCTGCACCACGGCGGAGATCTGGTCCACCCCCTCGGTGACCTGCGCAATGGAGGTGGTCTGGTTCTCCACCGCCTCCACCACGATCTCCATCTGGGAGGTCACGTGCCCCGCGTAGTAGCTGGTCCGCTCCAGAGACTCGGTGACCTTGCTCACCGCCTCGCTGCCTTCGCTCACCGCGGCGATGGAGCTGACGATCAGGTCCTTGGTGGCCTTGGCGGCCTCGTCGGACTTGCCGGCCAGATTGCGCACCTCGTCGGCCACCACGGCGAAGCCCTTGCCGGCGCTGCCCGCCCGGGCGGCCTCCACGGCGGCGTTCAGGGCCAGGATGTTGGTCTGGAAGGC
>JAAWSV010000015.1 GCA_022801715.1 Oscillospiraceae bacterium | reverse complement strand
GCGCACCTCGTCGGCCACCACGGCGAAGCCCTTGCCGGCGCTGCCCGCCCGGGCGGCCTCCACGGCGGCGTTCAGGGCCAGGATGTTGGTCTGGAAGGCGATGTTCTCAATGGCGGCGATGATCTTGCTGATCTCCTCGGAGGAGGCGGAGATCTTCTCCATGGCGGCGTTCAGCTCCTTCACGTGCTCCACGCTGATCCCCAGCTGCCCGCCGGCCTGCTCCACGTACTTGCCCGCCTCCACAGCGGCCTGGGAGGTGCGCTGGGCGCTCTGGGAGATGTCCGTGATGGTGGCCGCCAGCTCCTCCACAGAGCTGGCCTGCTCCGTGGCGCCCTGCGCCAGGGACTGGGCCCCGTTGGACACCTGCGCGCTGGCGTTGGACACCTGCGCGGCGGAGCCGTTGATCTGCCGCATGGCGCCGCTGAGCTCCACCTTCAGCGTGCGCATGGACAACAGAATATTCTGGAAGTCCCCCACGTAGGCGTCCGGGTGGGCGGAACGGATATCCAAATTCCGGTTGGCCATCTCCGTGAGGAGGTAGCGGATGTCCTTGATGATGGTGTTCAGCCCCGCCACCATCTCCGCGGTGGAGTGAATCAGCTCCGCGGTCTCATCCTGGCTGGTGGTCTCCGGCACCGGGGACTCCAGGTCCCCCTGCACCAGCTGCTTCATCCGCTTGGCGCAGGCCTGCATGGGCAGGCTGATATTGCTGGAGAGCTTCAGGGCCACCACGATGGAGGCGGCGATGGAGGCGATCATCACCAGAATATTAAGGAGCATCCCCATGTAGGTGTCCGTCAGGTAGTCCTTCTTCATGGCGGTGACGGCCACGCTCCACCCGTCGGTGCCGTTCACCGGGGCGTAGGCCGCGTAGCGGGGGCCGTCCGCGGCCCGGAAGCCGCCGAAGCCGTTCTCCCCCCGGCGCATGGCGGCGTGGATGGCGGCCAGGCTCTTCAGGGAGCTGTCGCTCTGGGCCTCCCGCTCGATATTCTGGGTGGTGATGGTGTCCAGGGTGATGTCGGCGATGGTGTCGCCGTCGCGGTTGATCATATAGGTACGGCTGGTCTCCCCCAGCTTGATGGAGGAGACAATATCGTTGAGGAAGGTCTCCGGGGGCACGAAGTAGACCACGCCCACCACACGGCCGCCCTGCTGGCCGTTGTCATAGAGGGGGGCGGCCACCATGATGGAGAGATCGCCGGTGATCTTGCTGATCAGGGGCTGGGAGACATAGACATTGCCCTTCATGGCCTGCTGCACGTACTCCCGGTCGGAGTAGTCCTTGCCGTCAAAGATGCTGTAGCCGTTGAGGCCGATGATATTGCCCCGCTGGAAGTTGTGCATCTCACAGCGCTCGTCGATGATGGCCTGCTTCTCCGCGAGAGGCACGTCGTCGTCGGAGAGCTGGGGGATACAGCCGGTGTCCATCGCCACATTCTTGTAGGCGGTGAGCTCCTGCTCGATGCGCTCGGCGGCCAGGACGGCGGTCTCGCTCATCATCTGGTCCACGGTGGCCACGGTACTGCGGTAGTTCAGGGCGATGCTGACGCCTCCCACGGCAAACAGGGCAACCAGGACTGTCGCCATCAGGCAGACGGTGATCTTTTTACGGATACTTCTCATCTCTCTGCACCTCAACAACAACATAATAGAAGGGGCGCCGGCGCCCCTGTGGTGATGGTTCTATTATAAGAGGTCTAACATGGTCTTGTCAATGGCTGGCAGAGGGTATTTTAATGATGTTGATCCGGGGGCAGGGGGTGCGGGGACGTTTCCGGGGCGGCGAGACCCCGGTTCCTTCGATACTCCGCCGGGGAACAGCCCCTGTGCTCCCGAAAGGTGCGCGTAAAATAGCTGGCATCCTGGAAGCCGCACTGGGCGGCGATGTCCGCCACCCGCCGTCCGGTGGAGAGGAGCAGCTCCGCCGCCTTCTGGATGCGCAGCTGCTTCACATACTGAATCGGCGTGGTCCCCAGCATGGCGCGAAAGCACCGCAGGCACTCGCTCTCGCTCACCGCGGCGCTCCGGGCGATGCGGGCGGTGGTCAGCTCCTCGCCGTAGTGCTCCTCGATGTGCTGGAGCATCGCCTTGATCCGCTCCCCGGCGCGGAGGGTGCGCTCCGGCGGGGTCCTCCGCTCCGCCGGACAGTGGGCGCACAGCAGGAATACCTCCCGCGACAGGGCGGCGCGGACCTGGAACTCGTAGCCCGGCGGCTCCTCGGCGCAGGCCTCCCAGGCCCGCTGGATGGCCTCCAGCGCCTCCCGCTCCCAGGGCACGCTTTGGTGCAGGAGGACGTAGGGGCGGCAGGGGTCGGACAGCAGGGGCTGGAGATACCCCTGATAGAAGATGCTGTCGATACCGCCGCCCACCAGGCGGGGGTGGTAGAGCACCGCCCGCAGGCGGCAGGGACCCGCGGCGGCGGGCCACATCCCGTGGAGGACGCCGGTGTTGATGAAAAAGCCGTCCCCGGGCCGCACCCGGCAGGTCTCGCCCCCCACGGAGAGGACGATGTCGCCGCCCTCCACAATGGTGGTCTCGATCTCCTCGTGCCAGTGCCAGGGGACCTTCATCACCTCTAAATTGTCGTGGTAGCAGACGGCGGGGAACAGGGCGGTGCCGTGCTCCAAAAGCTCCCGCCCCCGCTCGTCCACGGTGGAGACACACTCCTTCAGGGCCATGGGGGTCCTCCCTCCTTTGACGGTTTTGTCCTATGGATACGGCTCTTTTGTCCTAACACTCCCGGATTTTTAGTGGTAATATCATAGCAGAACAGGAGGAGGAATACAAGATGATTCAGCTTCTTTTGGCGGTTATTTACCTGTCGTTTATCAGTCTCGGCCTGCCGGACTCCCTGCTGGGGGCGGCCTGGCCCTCCATGTACGGGGGCCTGGGCGTGCCGGTGTCCTGCGCGGGGATCATCTCCATAATCATCTCCGGCGGCACCATCGTCTCCAGCCTTCAGAGCGACCGGCTCACCCGACGCTTCGGCACGGGGCGGGTGACGGCGGTCAGCGTGGCCATGACGGCGGCGGCCCTCTTCGGCTTCTCGGTCAGCGGCCGGTTCTGGATGCTCTGCCTCTGGGCGGTGCCCTACGGCCTGGGGGCGGGGAGCGTGGACGCGGCCCTGAACAACTACGTGGCCCTCCACTACGCCAGCCGCCACATGAGCTGGCTCCACTGCATGTGGGGGGTGGGGGCCTCCCTGGGGCCCTACATCATCGGGCGGGTCCTCTCCGGCGGGGGGCACTGGAGCGGCGGCTACCGCACGGTGGCGGTGCTCCAGATCGCTTTGACAGCCATCCTCCTGCTCAGTCTGCCCCTCTGGCGGGGGCCGGCGGGAGGCGGGGAGGGCGGCGGCGAAACAGCCCGGCCCCTGTCCCTGCGGGAGATCCTATCCATCCCCAAGGCACGAGCCAGTATGGCCACCTTCTTTGCCTACTGCGCCCTGGAGTCCACCGCCTCCCTGTGGAGCAGCAGCTACCTCACCCTCTGCCGGGGGGTTCCGGCGGAGACGGCGGCGGGGTACGCCGGGCTCTTCTTCATCGGCATCACCGCCGGCCGGGCCCTCAGCGGCTTTCTCACCTACAAGCTCAATGACCGGCAGATGGTCCGGCTGGGCCAGGGGATCATCGCCCTGGGTGTGATCGCGGCGGCCCTGCCTCTGGGGGCGCCGGCGGCGCTGGCGGGGCTGCTCCTCATCGGGCTGGGCTGTGCCCCCATCTATCCCAGCGTGATCCACGCCACCCCGGACCACTTCGGCGCGGCGCGGTCCCAGGCGGTAATCGGCGTGGAGATGGCCAGCGCCTATGTGGGCACCTGCCTGATGCCGCCGCTGTTCGGTCTCGCCGCCGGACGGGGCGCCGCGGCGCTGTTCCCGGTGTACCTGCTGGCTCTCTTGGCGGTGATGGTATTGGCACATGAGCGGCTGCTCCACGGCGGCGGAGAGGAGAAGAGACTATGTTTACTGTAAAGCTGCACTGGATTCCCAATACGCATGCCCTTTTGGAGCTGGCGGCGGCAAGCTGCGGGGAGGTGTTTTTGAACCTGCCCGACGGCAGCCGCGCAGACCTGAAGCGGGACGGCGCGGTGCGTCAGCTCCTGCGGATGCTCCGGCCGGGGGAGGAGGGGCTGCGTCTGAGCCTCAGCGACCGGGGGGATGTGGCCTCGTTTATGCGCTATCTGAGTGAGGCGGCGCTGTAGAGGGCCCTATGGGGCAGGTTGGAAAAATAAAAACAGGCCCCGCCGCGTCCTGCGGCGGGGCCTGTTTTTGCTCCATAGGTGGGCCAAGCACCAGTAAAATTGAAACAAATGTGCCAAATTTCCTGACAGGGCGGGTGCGGGGGCTGGCCGGCGGGTGTTGCCATTTCGATGGCGGGGGGCTATAATATGGGAAGTGAAAGGGGGCGGCGGGGTTGATCCGTGTCTTGATTGTGGAGGACGAGAAGCCCATCTCCAACCTGATCCGCCTGAGCCTGACCAAGGAGGGCTACCACTGCGTCTGCGCCTTCGACGGCGGGGAGGCGGCGGATCTTTTGGAGCGGGAGAGCTTTGATCTGATCCTCCTCGATGTGATGCTCCCGGAGGTGGACGGCTTTGAGCTGATGGAGTACATACGGCCCATGGAGATCCCGGTGATCTTCCTGACGGCCAGGGACGATGTGGCCGACCGGGTAAAGGGCCTGCGCCTCGGGGCGGAGGACTACATCGGCAAGCCCTTCGCCGTGGCGGAGCTGCTGGCCCGGGTGGACGTGGTCCTCCGGCGCTACCAGAAGTGCGACATGGTCCTCACCGCGGGGGGCCTCACCATCGACACCGGCTCCATGCAGGTGTGGCGGGAGGGGCGGGAGATCGCCCTCACCCGGACGGAGTATGAGCTGCTGCTGCTCTTTGTGCGCAACCCCCACCGGGCACTGTACCGGGAGACCATCTATGAGCGGGTCTGGGGCGGGGAGTACCCCTATGGCAGCAAGGCGGTGGACATCCACGTCCAGCGGCTGCGGCGGAAGGTGGGCTGGGAGCGGGAGCTTCAGGCGGTGAATAAGGTGGGATATAGGCTTTTCGTTTGAAATCTGCGGATTTCAAACGAGGAGGGATTGCAGCCGCCTGCGTCGCACTCGCCCTCCGCCATGGGCGGAGGACTCGCACGCTTGTCGGCTGAGAGGGATTTTTGCCGAAAATGCGGTTTCCGGTAACCGCAGCGTTAAGAAAATGTGCCAGTGGCACATTTTTAGCGTAGGCCCCGCCAACTGTGTTGGCGGGGTAGCACTGAGAGAAACGAAACTCCTGCGGAGGGCTTTGTTTGCGGCTGAGGCCGCAAACCTGGGGAGAGGAGGGGGATCTTTGAGGTTTCGTTTGAAGCTTACGCTCTGTATGCTGGCGCTTCTCTCCCTGCTCTTTGGGGTGGGGGGGAGCCTCCTTATCTCCGGGTTCTTTCGGGACAGCCTTCAGCGGGAGAAGGACGCCGCCTTTGCCTCCTATCGGATGGTCTGGGGGGCTATGCAGATCGTCAGCGATATGGACCCCTATTTAGCGGCGGAGGAGATGGTGCCGGCGGTGGAGCAGCTCTACACCCAGAACAGCTCCGCCTGGGCCGCCCTGCGCCTCGCCACCCAGAACAAGGTGCTCTATGAGTCCGACGGCGCCCGGGCCTATCTCGGCGCCCAGCTGGAACAGCCGGAGCCGGGGGCCTGCCTCCTGCAGATTTTGCCGGGGCAGGACAGCCGGCGGTGGCTGCTGCTCTCCGGGGCGGTGACCACCTACAGCGACACCCTCTACCTCTACACCGTCCACGACATCACCGATCTCTACACCATGCGGCACAGCCAGCAGCAGGTGTACCTGCGGGTATTTTTAGTGCTCTCCGCCCTCTGCGCCGCGGTGGTCTATCCGCTGGCCAAGGTGCTCACGGGGCCTCTGACGGCCCTGTCACGGGCCACACGGGCCATCGCCTCCGGGGACTACGGCAGCCGGGTGAACCTCTCCGGGGAGGACGAGGTCTCCCAGCTGGCGGCGGACTTCGACCGGATGGCGGAGGAGCTGGAGGGCACCATCTCCGCCCTGCGGGAGGCGGCGGAGCGTCGGGAGCGCTTTGTGGGCAGCTTCGCCCACGAGATGAAAACCCCCATGACCTCCCTCATCGGCTATGCCCAGCTCCTCCGGGGGGGCACCCTCACCGAGAGCGAGCAGGCGGAGGCCGCGGACTACATCTACTCCGAGGGGCGGCGGCTGGAGCGCCTCTCCCGGCGGCTGCTTGAGCTGCTGGAGCTTCGTCAGGGGGGGCTGACCATGGCGGAGGTGTCCCCGGCGGAGCTGGCGGAGGAGATGGCCGACCGCCTGCGCCCCCTCTACGCCCAGCGGGGTACGGCGCTGCGGCTCCGGTGTGAGGAGGGGCTCTGCCTTCTGGAGCCGGAGCTGACGCGGGCGCTGCTTTTGAACCTTTTGGACAACGCCGTGAAGTCCATGGACCAGGGGGGCGAGATCGACCTCACCGTGGAGCTGCTCCCCGACGGCTGCCGCCTTACGGTGGCCGACCGGGGGCGGGGCGTCCCGGAGGAGGCCCTAAAACACCTCACCGAGGAGTTCTACCGGGTGGACAAGGCCCGCTCCCGCTCCCAGGGGGGCTTCGGGCTGGGGCTGACGCTGTGCCGGGAGATCGCGGAGGCCCACCGGGGCACCCTGCGCTTCGCCAACCGGGAGGGCGGCGGCGCGGTGATCACCGCGGAGCTGAGAGGAGGCCGTCTATGAGGCGAATACGCATCCAGCGGGCGCTCTGGCTGGCGCTAACGGCGCTGCTGATCCTCAGCGGGGCGGTGATGCCCTCTGTCACCGTGTGGCTCCAGGACAGCTACGCCGGGGAGCGGACGGAGCGGCGCCCCTTTGAGGCGGTGCGGCTGAGTTTGCGGCAGGAGCTGGAGACGGGGCAGGTGCTCCGTCTGCTCTCCTGCGAGACCGACAGCGGCAGCGGCGGCGTTGTCTGGATCAACTGGCAGAGCGGCACCCACCTCACCCAAGGAGGGGCGGAAAAGGCCGTGACGGACGTGATCGGGCAGATGATGGAGGAGGACATGATGCATGGCCTTCAGGGGAGCTGGCAGCTGTCCTGCCTCGCGGACCCCTATTTAGTGGTCTCCGACAGCGCCAAGGAGCTGTCGGCCATCATCTGGATTGTCTATTGGGAGATGCTGCCGGAGGAGGAGGGGGAGCTGCCCGGCCCCATGGCCGCCGCGGGCAGCACGGTGAACGGCTCCATGTATATTGACGACGCCACCGGCCGGATGGTGGGCATGACGTTCCCCGTCTCCAACTACTGGAAGAAGCTGAGCCTCTGGGAGCGCGCAGAGCTGGCCGCAGATTTTTTGGAGCGTTACTACGGAATGGAGGTCCAGGGGGTGGAGGCAAACAGCCTTGACGTGCAGGCGGTTAACCTAGAAGATGAGTTTCTCCACTGCTTCATCCGCTTCGATATGGGCGAGCTGGGCCAGTGCGATGTGCCGCTGATGCAGGACAGGACGTGGCTCTACTTCAACGCCTGACCCCGCGGCTCTGCCCTGCATTCCGCAGGGACAGGTATGACCCGCCCATCATCGCGGCGGAGCAAACGCAGCCAAAATCCCCCGTTTTATACACCCGGAGAGGGTGGGTGCGGGGATAGAAGCAGGATATAACCCATAGAAAAGGAAGGTGTTTTTTATGTACGAAAGAGAACGCGCCGGCGAACGCCGCCGGCCGGAGACCCGCCCGCCCCAGAGGCACCGTCGGAAGCGCCGCAGACGCCGGGGCTTCGGCGGCCTGCTGGTGACCACTCTGGCCGTCGCCGCCGCCTTTATGCTGCTCTACTCGGCGCTGAAAATGCCCCCGGAGGACGCCGGGGACGCCGACCTTCCCGCCAAGGGACAGCCGGTGATCCCCATCTCCCTCTCCGAGCCCGGGGCAAAGGAGCCCTCCGGTGACACCGGCGGGGCACCTAAGGTTCCCGATGTTCCCGATATCCCAGACGCCTCCGTTGGAGGGGACCAGCCCGACGGCCAGATGGAGGACCCCTTGGATCCCCAAGTGCCTCAGCTCCCCAAGAAGCCAGAGGAACCCAAGGAGCCGGGCAGTACGCCCAGCGCCGACGACTGGAATCTGATGCTGGTGAACCCTTGGAACGCCATGCCCGAAGACTACACCATCAACCTGGAACAGCTCTCCAACGGCCACAGCGTGGATCAGCGGTGCTATGACGCTTTGCAGGATATGCTCGGCGCCTGCCGCGCCGCGGGCCTGCAGCCGGTGATCTGCTCCTCCTACCGCACCTGGGACAAGCAGGAGTCGCTGTACCAGAACAAGGTGAACCGGCTCATGAATCAGGGCTACTCCCAGGCCGATGCCCTGGTGGAGGCGGGGAAGGTGGTGGCCGTCCCCGGCACCAGCGAGCACCAGCTGGGGCTGGCGGTGGACATTGTGGACGTGAACAACCAGAATCTGGACGAGTCACAGGAGAAAACCGCGGTGCAGAAGTGGCTGATGGAGCACAGCTATGAGTACGGGTTTATCCTCCGCTATCCCAACAACAAGAGTGAGCTTACGGGGATCATCTATGAGCCCTGGCACTACCGCTATGTGGGGAAGGAGGCCGCGGCGGAGATCTTTGAGCAGGGGGTCTGCCTGGAGGAGTACTTAGAGGGGCTTGGATCATGAGAAAAAGGTGCCGCTTTCGCGGCACCTTTTTCTGTTTAAGGGTCTCTTTGCCGGAGGTGCGTCAAAAAAATGTCTCTCGCTGGAACATCTCCCCTCTTTTTGCGTCTTACATAGTAACTACCCCGTGACTGCCCCACCTGAGAGACGTGAAGGAGGATTGGATGATGAAACGACTGCTCTCGCTATTTCTTGCGGCGCTGCTGCTGGCGCTGCTCACCGGCTGCGGGGCCGGCGACGGCTCCAACGGCGCCGCGCCCGGCGGCTCCGCCGGCAGGGACAACGCTGCCACCGACAGCTGGGAGATCAACGGCTCCATGGATTTTGACGCCTATCCGGAGGGGGACGGCATGTTTGACGCTGTCGCCCCCGCGCCTCCGGGGGAGGTTCCCTCGGCGCCTGACGCCGCCGGCAGCGGGCGGAAGGTGATCTACACCGCCAGCATTGATATGGAGACCACCGACTTTGACACCGCCTCCCAGGCCCTCAGCCGCCTGGTGGAGGACTGCTCCGGCTACTTTGAGGACCGCTCGGTCTCCCATCGGGATGTCTACCGCTCCGGCCGCTACACCGTCCGGGTGCCGGCGGCGCAGTTTGAGGCCTTTTGCGACCAAGCGGGCCAGATCTGCCGCCTCACCGACCTCCGCACCACCGAGGAGAATGTCAGCGAGGCCTACTACGACATCGAGGCCCGGCTGGCCACCCAGCGCATCAAGCTGGAGCGCCTGCAGAAGCTCCTCAGCGAGGCGGACAACATGGCCGACATCATCACCATCGAGAGCGCCATCAGCGACACGGAGCTGCAAATCGAGTATCTCACCGGGGATCTCCGCCACTACGACGCCCTGATCGACTACGCCACCATCCAAATCGACCTGCGGGAGGTCTACCGCCTGTCCAACACCCCCGAGCCGCCCCAGAGCTTCGGGGAGCGGATCGCCGGCGCGCTGTACAGCGGGCTGGAGGGCGCCGTCACCGCCTTCGAGGAGCTGATGGTGCTGTTGGCGTATATCTGGGTGCTGATTCTGCTTCTGGTGCTCGTCGGAGCGGGGCTGTTTGTCCTCCGCCGGCGGAAGCGCACCAAGGAAAAGGTGAAGGAGGAGACAGAGGCGAAGGAGTAAGGAGTGAGGAGGAGCAGGGGCGGATGAAATCCGCCCCTGCTCCTTTGGCCTGTTGGGCGTCGGCGGGGCGGGCGGACAATGTCCGCCCCTACAGTCGGGTTTATGGGGCGTGTTTGATTTGCAGCTCTCCTTGCATCTCCCCTCCCCCCTGTGGTATAATAGCTGCCAAGCAGCTGTTATACTTTGATTTGAGCCTCTTTCTCGCCCCTTACGGGGCAATCGAAAAAGCGGCGTATTATACCATTTCCGTTTCGCTTTTATGGTATACGATCCCAAACAGGAGGTGTTTATGGAAAAACTCAGCCTTGCTATTCCAGAGGCGGAGCTCTCTGGGGAGGGCTCCGGGCTCTCCGCTCTGCTGGCTAATTTCAAAACCTTTACGCTGGAGAAGGTCTTTTACTCCCTGCTTCTGCTGCTGCTCTGCCTCATCGTGATCCGGATCCTTACCCGGATCGTGGGGCGGCTCTTGACCCATCCCAGGATTGACTCCCGGATGCGGCGCTATCTGCTGGCCGCGCTGAAGGTCCTGCTCTACATCATCACCGTGCTGATCGTGGCCGACACGTTAGGTATTCCCATGACCTCCCTGCTGGCCCTGTTCAGTGTGCTGGGGCTGGCGGTGTCGCTGGCGGTGCAGGATATCCTAAGCAACGTGGCCGGGGGGCTGGTGATCCTGTTCTCCAAGCCCTTCCAGATCGGGGACTACATCGAGACCGACCAGTGCGCCGGCACGGTGGTGTCCATCGACCTGATCCACACCAAGCTGGACACCTTTAACGGACAGCGGGTGATGATGCCCAACAGCGCCCTCTCCGGCAGCAAGATCACCAACTTCACCCAACTGGGCACCCGGCGGATCGACCACACGATTACCGCGTCCTATGACGACGCCATCCCCGCCGTCCGCTCCGCCTGTCTGCTGGCCGTGGCGCGGACGGAGCATGTGCTCCAGGACCCGGCTCCGGCGGTGGTGGTCACCGCCTACGGCGAGAGCGCCATCGAGTACCACGTCCGCTGCTGGAGCGATGTGGACCACTACTGGGATGTCTACAGCGGTCTGCTGGAGAATATCAAGGCCTGCTTCGACGAGCGGGGGGTCACAATGACCTACAACCACCTGAATGTGCACATTGTTGAGAATCTGACGGAGGCAAAGACGTGATGAACTGCTATGACTATCCCGAGAGTGTCCAGTACCCCGATTTAGGGGAGGACAACCGGCTCTCCCCTGCCGGGGCGCTGCGTATGATGCAGGAGGGCTCCGCCCGGTCCTCCGCCGCCCAAGGCTTCGGGCCGGAGGACACGGTGCGCTTGGGTCTGGCCTGGGCGCTGGTGGGCTGGAAGCTGCGCCTCCTCCGCCGGCCCGCCTGGGCCGAGCCCCTATTGGTACACACTTGGCCCCGGGCCATGGACGGCCACGTCTCCGACCGGGACTTTCTGCTGCTGGATCAGGCGGGGGAGCGGGTCGCCGCCGCCACCTCCCGGTGGCTGCTGATCGACACGGCCACCGGCCACGCGGCCAAGATCACCGACGAGGTGCGGGCCATCTATCAGCTGGACGAGAGCCGGGCCGTGGAGGGCGACGCCCCCTCCCACCTCAGCCGGGGGCCTCAGGACGCCCGGCAGGTCTGCTCCTACACGGTGCTCCGCCGGGACATCGACACGCTGCACCACATGAACAATCTCCATTACTTGGAGCTGGCCCGGGAGGCCCTGCCTGCCGAGGCGGCTGATCTGCCCTTTGAGAACTATGAGATCCTCTATAAGCGGCAGATTAAGCTGGGGGAGACGGTGGACCTCTGCTATGCCTTCGAGGAGGGGCGGCACGTGGTGGAGTTCCGCAATCAGGATGGACGGAGGGTCCATGCCCTGCTGTGGTTCTATTGAGGCGGAAGGGGCGGCTCCTCTCCGCGCCGGATCATCTCGCAGAGCTTTTTGGGGGAGAGGCGCGTGCCGAAATAGCGGCGCCATATGGCCGTTTTTTCGTCGAAGGTTTCCGCTTTTTCCTCCAGAGCGTTTACGTGGGCGACAACCTGCTGATGGTAGAAGGAGTTATATAGCTGCCTTGCCTTTTCTTTTGTCATTTCAAGCTCTTGTGCAATCACAATAAATGGTGCTTTTTCAATCTCCCGCATTTCGACAATGCGGGAGATTATTTTTTCATCAAAGGTTTCCCTCAGCGGCGGCAGACGTTCTATAAATTCTTTAGACATACCGGCCTCTCCGGCTCTATATGCCTCTAAAATAGATGGATACGTTTTTTCCAAGTAGGCACAGACATAAGAGTTGTCCTGAAAGCATTCGTAGGCAGTACGAGCTTCTTTTTTGACGAATGCAGTATTTTTGTGTCCAAGCGCCGCGGCGACTTGGATGATGTACAAGTGAATCTGCTGCTTCTTGATCTTGTTGTATAAACCTCTTATTCGTATAGATGAAATCCCATAATCCTTTGCAATATCTGCAAATGTGTTGCCATATTGGTCCCGGAGCGTCATGATTTCATAGCTGCGGCCGTTTTTCTTCAATGTGCTGTATGGTATTTCTCTTTGCATAACCCACCTCTGTTGCATTTTTCCTTATTTTATCAGAGGAAACGAGGAATTTCCAACACTCTATGGTTGTGAATCATAACGCGAAAAATGTGTTGTAGGGGTGCACATTGTGCGCCCGTTCTATCTTGGTTCGGTGGGTAACGATAGAGCAGGCGCACGATGTGCGCCCCTACATGGGTGTGGTGGTTTATCGGAAGGTGCACAGGAGTACGGTGGTTTATCGGAAGGTGCACAGGAGTACGGTGGTTTATCGGGGGGTGCACAGGAGGACGGCGGTTTATTGGGGGGTACACAGGAGGACGGCGGTTTATTGGGGGGTACAGGAGGACGGGGAACGGCGGGCCGGGTCGTCCCGCCCTACGGGGTTCTTGCGCCGCATTGCAGGGCGCGACGGTTCCTCGCGGGCCGGGTCCTGCATTTGATGGAAAAAGCCCCGCCGTCCTATGGACGGCGGGGCTTTGTGTTGGGCTCTTAGTACATTCCGCCCATGTCGGGGGCGGCGGGGGCGGGGGCGGGGGGCTCGGGCTTGTCGGCCACCAGGGACTCGGTGGTCAGCACCATGGCGCTGACGCTGGCGGCGTTCTCCAAGGCGCTGCGGGTAACCTTGGCCGGGTCCACGATGCCCGCGGGAATCATGTCGCAGTAGACCTCCTTGTAGGCGTCGAAGCCGTAGCCGGCCTTGTCGCTGGACTTGATCTTCTCCAGCACCACGCTGCCGTCCACGCCGGCGTTGACGGCGATCTGACGGACAGGCTCGGCCAGAGCGGCGGCCACGATGCGCACGCCGGTCTTCTCGTCACCGTCCACGTCGGGGATCAGCTTCTCCACCGCGGCGATGGCGTTGACGTAGGCCACGCCGCCGCCGGCCACGATGCCCTCCTCAACCGCCGCCTTGGTGGCGTTGAGGGCGTCCTCGATGCGCAGCTTCTTCTCCTTCATCTCGGTCTCGGTAGCGGCGCCCACCTTGATGACGGCCACGCCGCCGGCCAGCTTGGCCAGACGCTCCTGGAGCTTCTCCTTGTCGTAGTCGGAGGTGGTCACCTCGATCTGGCTCTTGATCTGGCTGACGCGGTCCTGAATGGCCTTGCTCTCGCCGGCGCCGCCCACGACAACGGTATTCTCCTTGGTAACCTTCACCTGGCGGGCCCGGCCCAGCATGGTCATGTCGGCGCTCTTGAGCTCATAGCCCAGCTCCTCGCTGATCACCTGGCCGCCGGTGAGGATGGCGATATCCTGGAGCATCTCCTTGCGGCGGTCGCCAAAGCCGGGGGCCTTGACGCAGACCACGTTCAGGGTGCCGCGGAGGCGGTTGACAATCAGGGTGCTGAGGGCCTCGCCCTCCACATCCTCGGCGATGATCATCAGCTTCTTGCCGGACTGGACCAGCTGCTCCAGCACGGGCAGAATGTCGGAGATCACGGAGATCTTCTTGTCGGTGATGAGGATATAAGCGTCGTCAATGACGGCCTCCATCTTCTCGGTGTCGGTGACCATGTAGGGGGTGATGTAGCCGCGGTCGAACATCATGCCCTCTACCACCTCGCTGTAGGTCTCGGCGGTCTTGGACTCCTCGATGGTGATGACGCCATCGTGGCCCACCTTCTCCATGGCCTCGGCAATCAGCTTGCCGATCTTCTCGTCGCCGGAGGACACGGTGCCCACGCGGGCGATATCGTCGGAGCCGTTGACCTTCTGGCTGTTGGCGCGCATCTCGGCCACGGCGGCCTCCACGGCCTTGGCCATGCCCTTGCGCATCACAATGGGGTTGGCGCCGGCGGCCAGATTCTTCAGGCCCTCCCGGATCATGGACTGGGCCAGCAGGGTGGCGGTGGTGGTACCGTCACCGGCCACGTCGTTGGTCTTGGTGGAGACCTCCTTCACCAGCTGGGCGCCCATGTTCTCAAACGGGTCCTCCAGCTCGATCTCCTTGGCGATGGTCACGCCGTCGTTGGTGATGAGGGGCGCGCCGAACTTCTTGTCCAGCACCACATTGCGGCCCTTGGGCCCCAAGGTGACCTTGACGGTATCCGCCAGCTGATTGACACCGGCCTCCAGCGCCTTCCGCGCCTCATCCCCACGCTTGATTAACTTAGCCATATGAAAAACCTCCAGTTTTTTAATTAGAAATTAGGAGTCAGGAATTATTTTCCCTCCCGCTCCCAGCCGCCTCCCCGTCCCGCAGGACGCGGGGGTATCCAAGGGGGGGCGCAGCCCCCAGTGGTTTGTTCGCTAAGGCGAACAAATAAAGTAAAATCATTTTTCCGGGGACCGCGCTCCTCGGAAAAATCCCACGACCCGCGCGCCGTGGGCGCGCACACCAGTGACCGACGTCACTGACCGCGCCAAGTGGCGCGTACAAGCGTTTTGGCCAGCGGCCAAAACCTTGACGCAAAGGCGGATTCATTCCGCCTGCGCAAGTCAAATCATTCGGGGGCCCTGCTGGGTCGCAGACCCAGTGGGGCGGAATCCAAAGGGGGGACGAAGTCCCCTCTTTATTCAACGATGGCGATGATCTCGCTCTGCCGGACAACCAAGTACTCCTCGCCGTCCACCTTTACCGTGGAGCCGCCGTACTTCTCCGTGAGCACCTTGTCGCCGGGCTTGACGCTCATGGTGACCTCCTTGCCGTCTACCATGCCGCCAGGACCCACAGATACCACCTCGGCCACATCGGGCTTCTCCTTGGCGCTGCCCACCAGAATGAAGCCGCTCTTGGTGGTCTCCTCCGCCTCCATCTTCTTCAGCACAACGCGGTCTGCCAGAGGGATCAGTTTCATGTTTCATGCCTCCATATATGTTTTATTTTTGTATAAACCCATTCACAGCGTTAGCACTCATTTCTTCGGAGTGCTAACGCTGTGGCTATCATAACCCGAAACCGCTGTTTTGTAAAGGGGAAATTTTGAAAAATCCGCCTTTTTACAAATTGTTCACAAACATACCTATGGGGGGTCGTCCCTTGGGGCGACTTGCTTTTCTCTTGTGAGAAAAGTAAGCAAAAGCACCCTTAGGTGTCCGCTCAGGCGGGTTTTAGCCCCCGCAGGGGGCACAGCCCTGATTCGCTACCCCCTAAGAACCCCAAGTTACAGCGCTGTCTCGGCAGACTGGTGCGTAAGTTTACTGCGCAGTTTCAGACGCGGCGGCGGTGGCTCTCGCTCAACAGAACGGCGCTGGCGAGCGTTCCCCCGTCTTTAGCTTTTTGGTAAACACCCGCTGCCGCTCTGCCTGCGTCGCCCGACTTGCCTCCGAAACTTGATGATTGCTTTGCTGTTCGTAGTGCCGCAAATGCCGCCGTGCTTGGCGGTTATGTCCGTATAATCCATCTGTAGGGGCGGACATTGTCCGCCCACCCTTCTCCGGTGCGGCGGTTGTTGATAGAACGGGCGCACAATGTGCGCCCCTACATTCGATCCCCATTCTCGTTGAAATGTGCGCAGACTGCTCCCGTTTTTGTTCGCCGCAAGGGGAAATCTCCCTGCTCCCACTCTATAAATTCAAATCCGTCGCCAAAGGCACACCTTCGACTCCTAACTCCTAATTTCAACCTCCCACAGGCTTCTCCGCCGGCTCTCGGGCGGTGGCGTTGGGGCTGCAGCCGGCGGGGCCGAAGAAGTTTACCCGCTTGCCGCTGAGGCGCAGGCACACCGAGGGGCTGCTCATCACCTCGCCGTCTAAGCAAGTGACAATATCGGCGTCCACGCCCTCTATGCGCACCTCCTGGGCGGTGACAACGCGGGCGATGCCGGGGGCCTTGTGGTAGTCCCCAGAGGAGTAGGGGCCAACGAAGCGGAGGAACTCCCCCCGGCTGGTCCGGGTGACAATCATCGTGTGCAGCACGCCGTCGTCCATCCGGGCCTCCGGCACCGGCAGGAAGCCTCCGCCGTAGTAGCGGCCGTTGCAGGCGGCCACCAGCACGTACTCCTCCTCCGTCTGCTCCTCGCCGTCCAAGTACAGCCGCCACCGCTGACACAGGGGACGGAGGAGGAAATTGACGGATAGGGAGGCGATGTAGCTGCTCCGCCCCGGCAGCAGGCGGCTGTTGCCGAAGGTGTGGACATCCCGGGCCACCCGGGCGTCAAAACCGGCGCAGGCGATGGTCAGGGCCAGCCGGCCGTTGCAGTCGATGGCGTCCAAGGGGAGGGTGGGACCGTTCCAGAGCTGCTCGATGTCCAAAAACCGCGGCGCCAGCTCCGGCCCGAAGTTTTTGAGGAAGTCGTTGCCGGTGCCTGTGGGCACGCAGGTCATGGCCGCGTTGGGGAGGCCGGCGATGGCATTGGCCACCTCGTTCACCGTGCCGTCGCCGCCGCAGGCGTAGAAGCGCACCGCCCCGCAGGCCGCGGCGATGGAGCGGCAGGTCTCCAGGGCGTGGCCGGGGCGCTGGGTGAGGATGCAGGCGCAGTCCAAGCCATGCCGCTGCCGGAGACCCTTGGCCGCCGCCAGAAGGTCGGTGGTGCTTTTTTTCCTGCCGGCGTTGGGGTTGATAATCAGAATGTGCCGCATAGAAACACGTCCTCCCCCTCTCTCGTCTCGCCATCAAGCTGCCGCACTATCCCCGCTGGAACATGTGCAGGTCGCACTTGATCATACCGTTGTAGAGCTTGCGCTTTTTGTCCGCCCGCCGGCCGAAGTGCTTCTCAAACGCCGGATGGCTGGATAGGATCAGCACCCGCCACTTGGGGGGCACCGTCCGGTAGACCTCCCCGAAGGCCCGGTAGAGGGCCTCCGCCTCCTCCTGCTCCAGAAGGCGCTGGCCGTAGGGCGGGTTGGTGACGATCTGCCCGTACTCCCCGGAGACGCGGAGAGAGGCGGCGTCGGCCCGGTCAAAGCGGACGATGTCCTCCACGCCGGCCTTCCGGGCGTTCTCTCGGGCGATCTCCACGGCGCGGGGGCTGATGTCCCCGCCCCAGATGTCGTACTGTCCATCAAACTCCTGATCCATGGCCTCCTCCGCGGCGGTGAGCCAGGCGCTCTGGGGCACCGCCGCCCACCGCTGGGCGTCGAAGCTCCGGTCCAGGCCGGGGGCCCGGTTCCTGGCGATGAGGGCGGCCTCAATGGGGATGGTGCCGCTGCCGCAGAAGGGGTCCCGGAGGGGGTCCCTCCCCCGGTAGCGGGCCAAGGTAACCATGGCGGCGGCCAGCGTCTCCCGCAGGGGGGCCTCCACCCCCACCGCCCGGTAGCCCCGCTTGTGGAGGCCGAGGCCGGAGGTGTCCAGGCAGAGGGTCACCTCGTCACCCATGATGGCAAACTGGATCTGGTGCTTCACGCCGGTCTCCGGCAGGGTCTGGAGGCCGTACCGCTCCCCCAGGCGGGCGGCGGCGGCCTTTTTCACGACGCCCTGGCAGGCGGGGACGGAGTGGAGCTGGGAGTCCAGGCTGTGTCCCTTTACCGGGAACTGGCCCTCCCTGGGGATGAACTGCTCCCAAGGGGCGGATTTGACGCCCTCAAAGAGGCTGTCGAAGTCCCGGGCGGTGAAACGGGCCATCTGGAGGAGCACCCGCTCGCCGCAGCGGAGGTTGAGATTCAGACGGGGGAGGTCCCCGATCTCCCCCCGGCAGAGGACCCTGCCGTTTTCCACCTGCACGTCGTGGAGCCGGAGGCGGCGGAGCTCGTCGCCCACCAAGCCCTCCAGACCGAAGAGGCAGGGGATGATATAAGTTACCATGTTGGGTTCTCCTGTCGGTTTTTGTTTTCTGGGAATAGGATACCATAGATTCTCTGGAACTGCAACAGTTTGTGCCCAATAGAGCACGCTTTGAAAAAGCGGGAGGCAGTTCTATGGGGCGGCAATTCTTTTATTGACATTCCTTTTCTAAAAAGATAAGATATCTGCAAGTAAAATCCACCCAAATCTTAGGAGAAAAAACAACCATTGAGGAGGAATAACACCGTGGAGAGAACCATCGCCGACCTGAAAACCCGTATCCGCGCCGGACGCGGAAAGCTCCCCGCCCACAAGATCATCCGCGGCGGGCAGCTGGTCAACGTTATGTCCAGTGAGATCTACCCCGCCGATGTGGCCGTCTACGGCGACATGATTGCCGCCGTGGGGGACGTGTCCGCCTACGTCGGGCCGGACACCGAGATCATCGAGGCGGAGGGCCGCTACCTGGTCCCCGGCCTGATCGACGGCCACATCCACAGCGAGTGCAGCAAACTGAGCATCACCAGCTACGCCAAGGCCGTGGTGCCCCACGGCACCACCAGCATGATCTCCGGGCTGGACGAGTATATCTCCGTCTCCGGCCTGGAGGGCCTGCAGGAGGTACTGGCGGAGGTGAAGCGGAGCCCCCTGAAGGTCTTTTGGGGCGCCCCCTACAAGACCCCCTACACCGTGCCCCAGTCCACCGTGGCCTACAACTTCACCAAGGAGACCCATCAGCAGGTACAGCAGTGGCCGGAGTGCTTCGGCGTGTGGGAGACCGTCCGGGAGTTTATTCAGGAGGAGGATGAGGACACCCTCGGGGCTATCTCCTGCGCCTTCCAAAACCGTCTGCCGGTGTTTGGCTGCGCTCCCATGGCCCGGGGCAACGACTTAAACGGCTATCTCTGCGCCGGGGTGCGGCTGGACCACGAGAGCTATGACCACGAGGAAGTGGTGGAGAAAATGCGCAAGGGTATGCACATGCTCATCCGGGAGTCCTGCGTCACCCATTTCCTGGCGGAGAACATCCGGGCCGTCACCGAGGTGAACCCGGCCTTCGCCCGCCGGGTGAGCTTCTGCACCGACGACATCACCGCCACCGACATCCTCTCCAAGGGGCATTTAGACAACGTGGTGCGCCTGGCCATGGCCGCCGGGGTGGACCCCATGACCGCCATCCAGATGGCCACCATCAACAGCGCCGAGGCCTACCGTATCGACCACCTGGTGGGCTCCATCTGCCCGGGCCGCATCGCCGATATCCTCTTTGTGGACGACCTGCAC
Organism: Oscillospiraceae bacterium; assembly: GCA_022801715.1. GTDB lineage: Bacteria > Bacillota > Clostridia > Oscillospirales > Oscillospiraceae > CAJFPI01. The sequence continues at coordinate 36,621 of JAAWSV010000015.1, read as the reverse complement.
AAATTTAGCATTGAGCGGGTGATGACCAACGGCAATATGGTGGCGGAGAAGGAGCGCCTGTCCTATGAGCTGAAGGCCCCGGAGCGCAGCGGCGTCCTCAAGGGGGCGCTCAAGTGCGCCCTCACCACCCCCGACACCTTCACCTACCACGTGGACATGGAGGAGGGCACCGCCGACGTGCTGGTCATGGACGTGAAGGGTCCCTTCGTCCGCAAGCGCCGGGACGTGACCTTGCAGGTGAAAAACGGTGTGGTCCTCCCCGACCCAGAGCAGGATGTGGCGCTGGTATCCGTGCTGGAGCGGTTTGGCCGCAACGGCAACAAGTCTTTAGCTTTCTGCTCCGGCTGGAAGCTGAAGCGCGGGGCCATGGCCTCCTCCGCCGCGCCGGACGACAACGACCTGGTGGTCATGGGCGTCAGCCCGGAGGACATGTCCATCGCCGCCAACTATCTCATTGAGCACGGCGGCGGCCAGGTGGTGGTGGCCGACGGGGAGATCCTACAGTTCTTGCCCCTGCCGGTAGGCGGCATCGTCAGCGACTGCGAGCCGGAGGAGATGGCGGAGCAGGAGCGGCGCATCGACACCGCCGCCCGCTCCCTGGGCTCGGACCTGCCCAACCCCATGATGTATATGTTCTTCCTGCCCATCACGGCCATCCCCGACTACGCCATCACCGACGTGGGTCCGGTGGACTATGTCAATCTCACTACGTTTGATCCGGTGCTGAAGCTGCGGGGGAAATAAGCGAGTCAGGAGCTTTTTTGCGGCAGGAGTCAGGAGGCATGTATGGGGAGGGCGCAGGGGCCTGCCCTCTGTCGGCACAATGTAAATTGTCCGGCGGAGCCGGACACATCCACTCCTCACTCCTCACTAAGATGAAGGGAGCAAAAACTATGAGCGCCAAAATGACGAAAGAAACTCTGAAAAAGCTGATCCAAACCGCCGCCGGGACGGTTCCGGCGGAGATGGTGATTAAGAACTGTAAGGTCCTCAATGTGTTTACCGGGGAGTGGATCGAAGGGGATATTGCCCTCTGCGGCGGGGAGATTGCCGGAGTGGGCAGCTACTCCGGGGAGACCGAGGTGGACGGCGGGGGGCGGTATGCCGTGCCCGGGTTTATTGACAGCCACATCCACATCGAGTCCTCCTACCTCTCCCCTGAGGAGCTGGGGCGGCTGCTGGTGCCCCACGGGGGGACCACCATCATCGCCGATCCCCATGAGATCGTCAATGTCTGCGGCATCAAGGGGCTGGACTATATGATGGAGGCGGCGGAGAATACCGCCTTGGATATTCAGTTTATGCTGCCCTCCTGTGTGCCCGCCACCCCCTTTGAGCACGCCGGGGCCGTTATCGACGCGGCGGAGATGGAGGAGCCGATCCGGCGGGAGAAGATTTTGGGGCTGGGTGAGTTTATGAACTTCCCAGGGGTGGTGAACACCGACGAAGGAGTCTTGGACAAGCTGATGACCGCCAAGGACACCGGCAAGCTCATCGACGGCCACTCCCCCGGCCTCTCCGGGCTGGCGCTGAACGCCTACGCCGCCGCCCGGATCTCCGGCGACCACGAATGCGGCAGCGTGGAGGCCATGCAGGAGCGTCTGCGCCTCGGCATGTATGTCCTGCTGCGCCAGGGCTCCGCCTGCCGGGACCTGCGGAATTTAGCCAAGGGGGTCACGGCGGAGAACAGCCGCCGCTGCCTCCTCTGCTCCGACGACCGTCAGCCCAAGACCATCCTGAAGGAGGGACACATAGACAACCACCTGCGCCTGTGCGTGGAGGAGGGCATCGACGCGGTCACCGCCCTGCGCATGGCCACGCTGAACGCCGCCGAGTGCTTCCGGCTCTACGACCGGGGGGCCATCGCCCCGGGCTATCGGGCGGACATTGTACTCTTGGACGATCTCACCGAGTTCCATGTGGACCGGGTATGGGTCAAGGGCGTGCTCGCCGCCGAGGGCGGGGAGTACCTCCTGCCGGTGGAGCGCTGCGACAGCTCCGCCGTGGCGGGGAGCATCCGCTTTAAGGACTTCTCGGTGGAAAAGTTCAAGATGGGCCTCAAGAGCGGCCGCGTCCACGTCATCGAGATCCAGCCCGGCGGCGTGGTGACCAAGAAGTCTGTGGCCGACGTGCCTCTGGACGACAAGGGCGAGTTTATCTGGTCCAAGGACCTAAATATCGCCAAGGTGGCGGTGGTGGAGCGCCACCAGCTGACGGGCAACGTGGCCTGCGGCTTTTTGAAGGGCTACGGCATCCAGCACGGGGCCATCGCCCTCTCCATCGCCCACGACTCCCACAACGTGATCGTGGTGGGCGTCAGCGACGAGGAGATGGCCTTCGCCGTGGAGAAGCTGAAGGAGCAGGGCGGCGGCATCGTCCTGGTCCGGGAGGGCCAGGTCATCGACGCCATGCCCATGCCCATTGCCGGTCTCATGAGCGACCAGAGCGGCCAGTGGGTGGCGGAGAAGCTGGAGTCCATCCACGAGGAGGCCTACACCAAGCTGGGCATCCACCGGGAGGTGGAGCCGGTGATGACATTGTGCTTCATGTCCCTGGCGGTGATCCCGGAGATCAAGCTCACGGATATGGGACTGTTTGATGTGACGGAGTTTCGGTTTATCGAGGTGGAGGCCTAAGCGCAAATGAGGCATCAGGAATGGATGTATTCCGCCTCCGGCGGAATGATTGGAGATCGTCCGGCGCCGCTGGACACAGAAATTCCTAATTCCTAATGAAACGAAAAGGAGAGAGAAACTATGAGCAGCAAAGCAACCACCGTCCCCTTCTTTCGCCGGGGGGACATCGGCGGCATCTCCTATGCCGTTACCAACAATATTGTCAATTACCTGATTGTCATCGCCACCCTTACCGGCGTGCTGGGGTGGCCCGGGGACATTGTCTTTGGGTATGTGGTGCCCGCCATGTCCATCGGACTGATGCTGGGGTGCTTCTACTACGCCTACATGGGGTACAAGCTCTCCAGGAAGGAGGGGCGGGCGGATGTGACGGCGCTGCCCTCCGGGGTCTCTACGCCGGCCATGTTCGTTATCCTCTACGGCGTGATCATGCCCCTGAGCTACGCCATTGAGGATCCCCGGCTGGCTTGGTCCGCGGCTATGGCCGCCTGCTTTATCGGCGGGTTTGTGGAGTTCTGCGGCGGGTTTATCGGACCCTGGATGAAAAAGCGGATTCCCAGGGCGGCGCTGCTGGGCACCGTGGCCGGCATCGGCTTTATCTGGATGGCCACCCAGGGTGTGTTCGACATCTTCGGTGATCCGCTGGTGGGTCTGCCGGTGCTGTTTGTGGCCATGGTGGGCATCTTTGGCGGGTATCTGTTCCCCAATAAGATTCCGCCTCTGGTGGTGGCTATTGTGGGGGGCGTGGTCTATGCCCTGTGCCTGGGGCGGACCTCCTTTGACTTCAGCGGCGTGGGGTTCTACTTCCCCAATCCGGTGAACAGCGTCCAGTACATGATCAACGGCTTCGCCATTGTGGTGCCCTATCTCACCATTGTGATCCCGGTGGAGATCTACAACTTCATTGAGACCATGGACAACGTGGAGGCCGCCAACGCCGCCGGGGACGGCTACAACGTGCGGGAGGCCCAGTTTGCCGACGGCATCTGCACCATGATCTCCGCCCTCTTCGGCGGGATTATCCCCAACACGGTGTGGCTGGGCCATGCGGGACTCAAGAAGTCCGACGCCGGCATCGGGTACTCCATCATCTCCGGCGTCGTGCTGGGGGCAGCGGGCATCTTCGGGCTCTTTACCTTCCTCAGCACGCTGGTGCCCCCGGCGGTGTGCGCCATCACCTTCCTCTGGTGCGCGGTGGTCATGGTGGCCCAGGCCTTTAAGGACTGCGAGCGGAAACACTACGCCGCTATCGGCATCGCCATGGTGCCCTCGGTGGCGGACTATCTGTACACGCAGGTTACCGGCGCGGCGGGCCTTGGCGACTACTGGACGGAGGTGCTGCCCACGGGGATCAACGACTTTGCGCCGGAGGTCCATCAGATGCTCATCGACGCGGGGGTCATGTGGAACGGCGTGGCGGCCACCAAGGCCGGGGCCATCCTCATCGGCATCCTGCTGGGCACCATGACGGTGTTTATTATTGACAAGAAGCTGGACCGGGCCGCCCTCACCGCCCTTATCGGCTATGTGCTGGCGGCGCTGGGCTTCATCCACAGCGCAGCGCTGGGGTTCTATCCCCTCTCCCCCTTCGCGCTGGGGTACCTGATCATGGCGGTGCTGGCTCTTGTGCTCCATCAGGGGCGGAAGAGCTGGTTCAAGGGGCCGGACGATTTTGAGTACGTCTAAGGCCCCCGGTGTCTGGATTTCTTGAAGGGAGAAAGTGAAAGGTGAAAACACGTCTCATATCTGCGTTTTTGGCGCTTTGCTTGATGCTGTCCCTGCTGCCGGTGTCTGCTCTGGCGGCGGATGGGATCATCGAATACCCTGTGGAGGGCGGGAGCATCTATTTTAATACCTCCACCGGCATGATCGCACGTGCCGACAGGAGCATTACCGCCGCCAATATCCCCGCCCAGATCGGGGGGGTGGCTGTCACAGGCATTCAAGCCGAGGCCTTCGGCCATGAAATTTCCGACGCTCTCGCCTGTCAGCAGCTTCGGGAGGTCACACTGCCCGAGGGCGTGACGGTTATCGGGGACAAGGCGTTTGCCAAGTGCATTGCCTTGGAGAAGATCAATATCCCCTCCACTGTCTCCTCTATTGGATTTGAGTCCTTTATGGACTGTAAAAATCTACAGGAAATCACGCTGCCTGAGGGGCTGACAGAACTGGGTCAGGGTGCCTTTGGCCGCTGCGCCTCCTTGAAAACCATGGATATCCCCGGTTCGGTGGAAGTGATCCCCGCTTACCTGCTTTCCGGGTGCACCTCTCTGGAGGAGGTTCGGATCGGGGAGGGCGTCACCAGTATCAAAGATAACGCCTTCGCCGGAAACGACAGCATGCACACCCTCCATATTCCGCGCAGCGTCGAAAAGGCACAGGGCCTCAAATATTCTCCTCCTCTGGCGTCGCTGCGGGATATCTACTATAGCGGCTATGCTTCCGAGTGGTCGGTTCTGATGGACTCAATCGGCAGGGGCTACGCCGATTCGCTGCAGGGTCCTGTCACCGTACACTTCGTCAACGACAGCCCCGCTGTCCAGCCCGGGACGCCCGGGGAGGTGGAGGTGGTGCTCCCCGGGCCGGTGGAAAAGGACACGTGCACCGTCACCTTTGACCCCAATGGTAATAACGTGCAGAATCTCCCTGCGGTAAAAACCGTAAAGACCGGCGAGAGGTTCGCGCAGCCGATGGACCCCATCCGCCCCGGCTATATTTTTGGCGGCTGGTACAGGGATGCGCAGTGTACAGGCGAGCCTTACTTTGTGTCAAATTATATTGACGATCATGATCCGGTAGAGAATGATCTGACGCTCTACGCAAAATGGAAGCTCCCTATCACCTTTACAAAATCCGATCTGTTTGATTTTGTTTCCAAGGACCCGACGGCGAAAGCCGGTTATGCGGAAAACATGGCGCAGTACTGCGTAGAAATTCCAAAAGGTCTTATGGAGAAGTTGGAGAGCGCAGGTCTCTTGGACGACTCGCAGCCCGGGTACATACTTCACAATCTTATGACTTGGACCTCTATTCTCCTGAACCCGAAGGACACCGATAACTATAAGGGGTATCCCGTCACCGGTAACACATATGAGTATTTGCAGAAAATTCCATATGGCTCAAACGCCCTGACAGACAAAAACTTCATGAACCAGCAGATAAATCTGGCCAACTGGGATGATTTTATCAGTGCTAACTGGTTTGGCTCCTGCTTTGGTCTGACAACGGTGACCATGCTCGCAAAGGCCAATCAGATCAAGCCGAGCTATTTCGGCGCCAATACGGTCAGCCAATTTGTCTGTCCCGCCAAGAATGAGGACACTGCCAATCTGGTCAATTTCTATCAAATGATGCAGCAGGCAGCGCCGATTCAAAATGCCAAGCACGCCATTGGTATAGACCTTTATGATTTTATCCACACCCTGCAAACAAATGACAAGCCGCTTTTGCTCTCAATTGGAATCTTTTCTGATCCGAATTACAATACAGTAGTGGGCGGCCACGCGCTTCTGGCCTATAACTGTGTCTTTGTCCCGGCAACCGCCCAAGTGCCCGCCCACTTTGAAGTTGACATCTGGGATTCCAACCGCTCCGCCGCCGAAAATTTAAGCGCAGATCATACAGTCCTCTCTATACCGGCAGATGGTCTGCGGGACACGTACATGAACACATCCAGTATGCAGGCGCCGGTTTTCAGCCATATGTATGATACCGGCTCTACCGGAAACGCCGGCGGCAAAGACGCCTATTACTCCTTCTTGACTTCTTACCTCACCGTGGATGATTTTGCCGCCGTCAATCTCCAGACCAAATCGTATGGATCAAACACCATAGGCAAGCAGATCGCTCAAGGCGTGGTAAACAGTCTGGCTCTGCGTACCAACTACGCCTCCTTTACCATCACCTCTTCCAGCGGAGCCTCCGCCGAGGTGAAAAATGGCAAGAAGGTCTCCGGCACACTGGACATCACAGGCGGCTCGGCCATGGACGGCGCGGTGCTCAACTCGGTTGGCCAGGACCTGCTGCTGGAGTTCTCCGTCCCCGCCCTCGGCGCGCAGGAGAGCTACACCATCGCGCCAAAGGAGCAGCTGAGTGTTGTCACCGGTAAGCCTATCGAGGTCTATACCACGGTCCTCTCCGATTTCAGCGAGGACGGCTACTTCGCCCGCGCCGCCGCGGCGGACACCGGCACCATCACCGTCACCGGCAGCGGCACCGCCTCCACCGCTTTCCCCTCCGCCGTGAGCCAGAGCGTCACCGTGGTGCGCGGCGACGCGGAGACCCCTTGGTTCAACAACACCGCCGTCGCTGTCTCCACCGGCGTCACCGCCGCGCCCCTCTCGGACGGCTCCGTCCGCTTTACCAGCGCCGGGAACACGGAGCTGACCCTTGCGGTGAAGGACACAGAGGGCCTCACCGTCTTTGATCCCGTCACGCCCGACAGCTCCGGCGTGCGCATCACCCAGCAGGGGGAGAACACCGCCGCCCTCCTGAACAGCAAGGGGGACGTCATCGCCTCCAAGCCCACCGCCTCTGCCGGTGTGCCGGACACCCCGGATACCACGGACACTCCGGAGGGCACCCTGCCCTTCACCGATGTGAAGCCGGGCCAGTGGTTCTATGACGCGGTGGCCTATGTCAGCGGGGAGGGCCTGATGACCGGCATCACCGCCGACACCTTCGCCCCCAACGGCACCACCACCCGGGGCATGATTGTCACCATCCTCCACCGCCTGGAGGGCAGTCCCGCCGCCGAGAGCGCCGGCTTCACCGATGTGCCCGGCAATCAGTGGTACACCGGGGCAGTGAACTGGGCCGCGGCCAATGACATTGTGAGCGGCTACGGCGGCGACCTGTTCGGGCCCAACGATCCCATCACCCGGGAGCAGATGGCCGCCATCCTCTACCGCTACGCCGCCTATAAGGGCTATGACGTCAGCGCCCGGGCGGATCTCTCCGCCTTCACCGACCTGCCGCAGGTCAGCGCCTACGCCGCGGAGCCCCTCCAGTGGGCCAAGGCACTGGGCCTTGTGGGCGGTAAAACCGCCGACACTCTGGTGCCCAAGGGCAGCGCCACGCGGGCGGAGGTGGCCACCATCCTCATGCGCTTCCGCCAGACTTTAGGAAAATAGGAATACCGTGGGAATCCGCAGGGCGTCAAAAGACCGCAGGTTTTTTGGCGCCCTGCGCTGTGCCGGAGGGCGTTTGCCGCGCTCTCCCCCGTCTGGGGCGGGCACGGGGGGCGCTCCCTTCTTCCGTCTTTTTTCTGTTTACTTTTCAGTCCGGCAATGGTATGATAGCAGCATACAAACGGGTTTTTGCCGCTGTACCCCCGACGCAGACGTGCCGGGAGTGCAGCGCCTTGATTTCACGCCTGTACCCCGCCCCGCGGAATAACGCAAAGGAGATGCCCATGAAAAATACGCTGCGCAAGACCCTGTCCCTGCTGATGACCCTGACGGTCCTCCTCTCCGCCCTGCCGGCGGCGGCGTCGGAGGCCTACGGCGAGCAGCTGATCGCCAAGGAGCGCCAGCTCCACGAGGGGGCCGTGCTCCACAACGAGACATACTGGAGCAGCTACTACTCCGACCTCCGCCAGGAGATCTACCTCACCTACACACCGGGGGAGTCGGTGACGCCGGTGGCGGCCTTCGGCTCCTATGTCACCGAGCGGACCACCGCCTCCGCCGCCGCCAAGGCGCTGGAGCGGGACGGCTACCGGGTGGTGGCCGGCGTCAACGCCGACTTCTTTGACAGCAACGGCACCCCCACGGGCCTTCTGGTCTCCGGCGGCCACCTCTTCAGCAGCGACGGCACCAACTACGCCGTGGGCTTCAATGCCGAGGGGGAGGCCGTCATCGGTATGCCAAGCCTGCGCCTCACCGGCAGCGTCAACGGCGAGGGGGACTTCGCCATCGCCGGACTGAACAAGACCCGCAGCTCCAAGGGGGGCATCTACGCCTACACCTACGACTTTAACGCCGCCCACACCACCGGCACCACCGAGGCCGGCGTGGACGTGGTCCTCTCCCCCGCCGATGTGGAGGAGGTGACGCAGATTCTGGAGGCCGGCGCCCTCCGGGTCTACGCCCAGAGCCTCGGTGTGGCGGTGGAGGACCTTAGTAGCCGGGAGCGGCAGGAGGCCCTTCAGAATGTCCCCCTGCCCGAGGACATCACCGTGACCCCCGCCATCGGGGAGACGGCGCTGTACATCGTGGAGCAGGTCATCGACCGGACCAGCGGGGCCACCGCCATCGAGCCGGGGCAGCTGGTGCTCTCGGTAAACGCCAAGGCCGCCGAGTGGGAACGAAACTACCTCCACGATCTGAGGACCGGGGACCTCTTCGGCCTCACCGTCACCGCCAAGGACGAGGCCTGGAACGATGTCACCGAGGCGGTGGGCGGGCTCTACCTTCTGGTGGAGAACGGACGGGCCCGGACGGGGCTTGGCACCGACAACGCCCCCCGCACCGCCGTGGGCGTCACCGGCGACGGCGAGGTGATCATCTACGCCGTGGACGGCCGGCGCAGCGGCCACTCCATCGGCTCCTCCCTCAGCGTGCTGGCCCAGCGGATGGAGGAGCTGGGCTGTGAGACCGCCATCTGTTTTGACGGCGGCGGCTCCACCACGGCGCTGGCCTCCCTCCCCGACGCGGACAACGCCGCCATCTTGAACCGCCCCTCGGACAACAGCGAGCGGCGGGTGACCAACTGCCTGTTCTTCGTGGCCGACGGCGAGTCCATCGGCCGGGCGGACCACGTGTACTTAGACGCCGAGAGCCCCTACATCCTCGCCGGCAGTACCGTGCCCATCACCGCCGCGGTGGTGGACACCAACTACTTCCCCATGAGCGGCCGGATCACCCTCTCCGCCGACGACGGGGACGTGGACGATCTGAACTTCACCGCCCCGGACAGCGGCGGCACCGTCCGCCTCACCGGCAGTTCCCGGGGGGCCGACGATGCTGAGCTGGAGCTCATGGTGATCGACGCCCCGGAGGAGCTGCGGATCCTGCGGGGGAACTCCCGTGTGGTGTCGCTGTCCCTCCAGCCGGGGGAGCAGGCGGACCTCTCCGCCGCCGCCTACTACCGGCATCTGAAGCTCCTCAGCGCCGACACCGACTTCACCTGGTCCGTCACCGGGGACATCGGCGAGGTGGACGAGGAGGGCCTTTTCACCGCCGGACAGTTCGGCGGCACCGGCACCCTCACCGTGAGCAAGGGGCGGATCAATGCCTCCATTCCCGTCTCCGTGGCGGTGACGGCACACGCGCTGGAGACCCTGGAGGACTTTGAGGGCGATCTCTCCGGCTACAGCGGCCTCAATGTGACGCTGAGCCGGGCGGAGGGCGATCTGGTCCGCTACGGCTCAGGCGCTCTGCGGATGGACTACGACTACGACGACGACGGCGCGGGGCTCCAGCTGGGCTGGACCCTGCCCAAGGGGTACCGCCGCCTGACCTTCTCCGTCTGCGGGGACGGAAACGGCAGCACCCTCTCCGTCTATGACGACACCGGGGCCATGACGCCCCTCACCACCGTGGACTTCACCGGCTGGCGGCAGGTGTCCGTATCCCTGCCGGAGGAGTGCACCTCCCTGAAGGCGCTGGTGCTGGAGGGCGGCTCCGGAAAGGGCACGCTGTACTTCGACCAGTTTGTGGCCTCCTACGCCGATGTGATCGACAACACCCCGCCGGTGGTGGACGGCGCCCTCACCGGCACACGCCTCACCGCCTCGGCCACAGACGCCGTGGACGGGAATCTGGAGACCTCCCATCTGTCCTTGACCTGCGACGGACAGAGCGTCTCCTTCACCCTGGACAGCGGCGGCAACATCACCGCCGATCTCTCCAGCCGTCTCTCCGACGGGAAGGCCCACCGGATCTCCCTGGAGGCCTGGGACGCCAGCGGCAACCGGGCCCGGAAATCTTGGGACGCGGAGGCGGAGGAGGGCATCACCGCCCCCTTCGTGGACAATGTGAACCCGGACGGCACCGTCCACTGGGCGGCGCCGTGCATCCAGTACCTCTACGACCAGAAGCTGATCACCGGCTACGAGGAGGGCGGCAAGTCCTACGTGCGGCCCGACAAGCAGATGACCCGGGCGGAGTTCGCCGTGATGCTCTTCCGGTATCTGGGACTCAACGCCGCGGACTACAGCGGCCTCAGCGTCCCCTTCGCGGATCTCAATCGGATCGACGCCTGGGCGCTGGACGCGGCCAAGGCCATGTATGCCCTGGGGATCATGCAGGGCAGCGGCACCGCCGACGGCAAGGTGTACTTCGAGCCCCAGGCGGTAATCACACGGGCGCAGGCCATCACCATGCTGGGCCGCCTCCAGGAGAAGGGCTTCGCCACGGCGGAGCTGACCGGCTTCAAGGACGCGAAGGATGTGCCCGACTGGGCGCTGAGCCACATGCAGACCATGGTGGCCCAGGGCATCCTCTCCGGCAGCGACGGGAGGCTGAACCCCAACGCCTCCATGACGCGGGCGCAGGCCTGTAAGGTGCTGTATATGATGCGCTGACGCACGCGCGTGAAATCTGCGGATTTCAATGATTGGCGCTCTAAGCGCGAAACTCTATGAAGCTGAGAATATCCCGCCCGGTTGGGCGGGATATTCTTTAGAGGGGGGATTTGATGGGATTTCAGCTTGCGGCGGAGGAGTGTCCGGCGGTTCTGACGGCGGAGTTTTGACCGGGCCTGTCAGACGGTCTCTGTTTTCCGGCTCTCTTTGATCAGAATCCGCAGACTGTAGAGACCGCAGGCCAGCAAAATCAGGTCCTCATAGGCGCAAAAAAAGCGCCCGGTCCCTGTTAGATGGCCCCCTCTTCTGCGTGTTTATAGGTGAAAGGAGGCGACAGCCATGGAGGACCACGAGATCGTTTCCCTGTTCTGGGCCCGGCGGGAGGAGGCCATCCCCGCGGCGGCGGAGAAGTATGGACAGGGCTGTACCGCCCTCTCCTTGGGCATCCTCGGCTCGGCGGAGGACGCGGAGGAGTGCGTCAGCGACGCCTACCTCCGCGCCTGGGAGGCCATCCCGCCCCACCGGCCGGAGAAGCTGGGGGCGTTCCTCATGAAGCTCACCCGGAATCTCTCCTTCTCCCGCTGGCGGCAGCGCCATGCGGAGAAGCGGGGCGGCGGCGAGGTGGCCTTGGCCCTGTCGGAGCTGGGGGAGATCGTGTCCGGCGGCGAGAGCGCGGAGGAGGCGGTGGACCGAAGGGCCCTGACAGAGGAGCTGGAGGCCTTCCTTCGCGGCATTGACAGCCGGAAGCGGGCGCTGTTTCTCCGGCGGTACTGGTACGCCCACAGCGTGAAGGACATCGCGGCGGATGCGGGGATGTCCCCCGCCGCGGTGACCATGACCCTCCGCCGCCTCCGGGAGCAGCTGCGGAGCCATCTGACGGAAAGGGGATATGACCTATGAAGAAGGAAGAGCTGTTTGAGACCATCGGAGAGATCGACGAGAGCCTAGCCGCCTCCGCCCTGACGGAGGGCCGGCGGCAGAGGAGCCCTTGGCGCCGCTATGGCGCTCTGGCGGCCTGTCTGTGCATCGTCTTGGGCGGGGCCCTCTGCTATACCCTGTGGGGGGACAGCCGGGACCTCCCCGGCGTTACGGGCGGCGACGGCGCGGACACCGGCGGCGGGGCCTTCATCGGCGAGGACGGCACTCAGCCCAGCGGCTCATGGGCGGACCTGCCCGAGGGCATGGACCCCATCACCGCCAGTATCGCCAGCTTCCCCGCGGGGGAATCTCTAAAGAACGTGGACACGGCGGAGGTGCTCTCCCTCACCGAGGCGGAGGCCGCCGGTCTGGAGGGCATCGGGGAGCACCTGCCCACAGTCCTGCCCGAGGGCTACTTCTTCGGCGGGGCCAGCCTCTATGAGACCACCATGAAGGACGGCACCGTGTACCGCCACCTTTTGGTGAGCTACAGCGACACCGTCCCCCCGGCGCCGGTGTACACCGAGGACGGCGGACAGGTGGCCCCCTCCCCGGAGGAGCTGGGGGAGAGCTTCCGCCTGAGCATCTGGGCCTACCGGCCCGACACCGACCGCCCCTTCTATGACCCGGCGGCCCTCACCGCCGCGGACATCGACGCCATGCCGGGGATCTTCCACTTGGACGGCGGCGGCTGGTTTGCCATTGTGGAGCCTCTGGGTCAGAGCGGCGCGGAGATGCTGGCGGTGATCCAATCCATGGGCGGCTGAGGCGGCAGGTTCCTCCCACCGTGCTGAAAATCGGCGGAGCGGACGGAGGGATTTTGGTAGGTTTCCACCTTGACTATTTCCAAGGCCGGTGTTATTGTAACAGGCGATTTAGGGAAATACATTTGAAAACAAGGTGAAATCTATGACTATTCTGATCTGTCTCTCCGTGTGTCTGGTGGGCGGGCTGCTGCTGTCCCGTCTGGCCAAGTACCTGAACCTGCCCGCCGTCACCGCCTATCTGGTGGCGGGGCTGCTGCTGGGTCCCTTCTGCATCGGGGCGCTGAAGATCCCCGGCCTGGGCTTCGCCTCCTTTGAGGAGGTGGAGCACCTGAGCATCATCTCCCAGATGGCCTTGGGCTTCATCGCCTTCACCATCGGCAACGAGTTCCGCCTGACGCAGCTCAGGCAGATGGGCCGGCGGGCCATTGTGGTGGGCATTTTGCAGGCGGTGATCACCACCGCACTGGTGGACGCCGCCCTCATCGTCCTGCACATCCTCCGTCCCGATGTGATTTCCGTCGCCTCGGCCATCACCTTGGGCTCCGTGGCCGCCGCCACCGCCCCCGCCGCCACGCTGATGGTGGTGCGCCAGTACAAGGCCGACGGCCCCATGACAAAGCTCCTGCTGCTGGTGGTGGCCATTGACGACGCGGTGGGTCTGGTGCTGTTCTCCGCCTCCTTCGGCGTGGCCACCGCGCTGGAGAGCGGGGCGGTGAACATCGTCACCGTGGCGGTAGAGCCCATTATCGAGATCGTGCTGTCCTTGGCGCTGGGGGCGGCGGCGGGCTTCGTCCTCTACCACGTGGAGCAGTTCTTCCACTCCCGCAGCAAGCGCCTCTCCATCTCCATCGGCTTTGTGATGCTGACAGTGGGACTCTCCATGGTGGAGTTCGAGATCGGCGGCATCCACTTCGGCTTCTCACTGCTGCTGGTCTGCATGATGACGGGGACGCTGTTCTGCAATATCTGCGACTTCTCCGAGGAGCTGATGGGCCGCGTGGACGGCTGGACGGCACCGCTGTTTGTGCTGTTCTTCGTCCTCTCCGGCGCGGAGCTGGATTTGGGCGTTTTAGGCAGTGCCGCGGCGCTGCTGATCGGCGGGGTGTATATCGTCTTTCGCTCCCTGGGCAAGTACGCGGGGGCCTACCTCAGCTGCGCCATGACCGGGTGCAGCAAGACCATCCAGAAGCACCTCGGCATCACTCTGCTGCCCCAGGCCGGCGTGGCCCTGGGCATGGCCCTGACCGCCCAGACACTGTCCGACGGCGCGGCGGTGCGGAATGTGATTTTGCTCTCCGTGCTGGTCTATGAGCTGGTGGGCCCCACCCTGACCAAGTGGTCCCTGCAGGCCGCGGGGGAGATCCAGCCCGAGGGCCGGACCTCCGCAAGAAAGAGGAATTCACTCGTTTGAAATCTGCGGATTTCAAACGATTTAAGGGTTGCGCTGCGCTCTGCGCCTCGCCCCAGTCCCTCCCCGATGGGGAGGGGCTGGGGTTCGACGCTCGCTCCGCGAGAAGTATTTTTTCCGAAAACGCGGTTTCCGGAAAAATGATTTGAATTTATTTCGCGCCTGCGGGCGCCGCAGCGTTAAAAAAATGTGCCGGTGGCACATTTTTAGCGCAGGCCCCGCCAGCTGTGTTGGCGGGGTGGCACCATCGGTAGACAAAACTCTGCTGAGAGCTTTTATTGGCCGTGGAAAAGGAGCTTCTATGGAAGCTCCTTTTCCGCGTTTTACGATCTGCGGGAAATCCATATACTTTTCCCTTTACCTTTCCCTAAACTTTTGCTATAATAAGATGTTACTATACAAATCTTTGCGGGAAATGCGCACCTGATATGCCATAGCGCGCCGCAGAAGGAGAGGAGGGATATGCCTTGAAATACGCCCGCTGGACAGCGGTTCCCGGCTCGGAGGAGACGGTGGAGCAGCTGATGGACGCCGGCTATCCCTATCTGATCTCCACGGTGCTGGCCTCCCGAGGAGTGGCCGATGTGGAGCAGGCGGCGGTGTTTTTGGAGCGGGAGCGAAGCCTCTCCCACTCCCCCTTCCTGATGAAGGACATGGACCGGGCGGTGGAGCGGATCAACGCCGCCATTGCCCGCGATGAGAAGATCGCCGTCTTTGGCGACTACGATGTGGACGGCATCACCGCCACCGTGCTGCTGGTGGACTATCTGCGCAGCCGGGGGGGGCGGTGCGTCAAGTATATCCCCCGCCGGCTGGAGGACGGCTACGGTCTGGGGAAGGAGCCCATGCGCCACCTCCGGGAGGAGGAGGGCGTGGATCTCATCATCACGGTGGACTGCGGCATCACCGGCGTGGAGGAGGCGGAGTACGCCAAGACCCTCGGGGTGGACCTCATCATCACCGACCACCACGAGTGCAAGGAGCAGCTCCCCGACGCCGCCGCGGTGGTGAACCCCCACCGGCCGGACTGTCCCTACCCCTTTAAGTCGCTGGCCGGGGTGGGCGTGGCGCTGAAGCTGGTGCTGGCCCTGGGGGGCGACGACCGGGAGGAGGCCCTCTTCGCCCGGTACTGCACGCTGGCGGCCATCGGCACGGTGGCCGACGTGATGCACATGAGCGGGGAGAACCGGACCATTGTCCACCGGGGCATCCAGAGCATCCGCAGCACGGATTTTATCGGATTACAGGCCCTTCTCCGGGAGACAGGGCTCTATGACAAGGAGATCACCTCCATCCAGATCGGCTTCGTCCTAGCCCCCCGGCTCAACGCCGCCGGGCGGATGGGGGAGGCGGAGCTGGCCGCGGACCTCCTCCTCACCGGCGACAGCGCCAAGGCGGAGGAGCTGTCCCGCCAGCTGTGCGCTCTGAACCGGGAGCGGCAGGTGGTGGAGCAGGAGATCTTCAACCAAGCGGTGGAGCAGATCGAGGCGCTGGGCCTTGGGGAGAGAAGCGCCTTGGTGCTCTCCAGCGACCAGTGGCACCAAGGGGTGGTGGGCATTGTGGCCTCCCGGCTGGCGGAGAAGTACTCATGCCCCAGCTTTATGATCCACCTCAACGAGGACATGGGCAAGTGCTCCTGCCGCAGCTACGGCGGCTTCAACCTCTTTGCCGCCCTGGAGTCCTGCGCGGACCTCTTGGAGGGCTTCGGCGGCCACGAGCTGGCGGCGGGCTTCACCATCCGGCGGGAGAACATCCCCGCCTTCCGCCGGCGGATCAACCGCTGCGTCAGCGAGTACGTGGGGGGCGTGGCCCCGGTATCCTCCCTGGAGGTGGACGTGGTGCTCCGCCGGCCGGAGCTGATCTCACTGCGGGAGGTGGACGCCCTCTCCGCCCTGGAGCCCTACGGCGCGGGGAACGGCCGGCCGGTGTTCTGCTTTTTGGGCGCCAAGCTGGAAAATATGCAGCCGGTGGGGCAGAATAAACACCTGAAGCTCCGCCTGGCCAAGGGAAAATATGTCTTTGACGCCATCTACTTCTCCGCCACCCGGGCCGACTGCGCCCTGAACGCCGGAGACCGGGTAGACGCGGCGTTCTATCTGCAAATCAACGAGTTTCGGGGCAGCCGTACCGTGCAGCTCCAGGTGGTGGATCTGCGCTCCTCCCACTCCCCCAGTCAGCGGGAGCGGGAGAACATGGCCCTGTCCGCCGCCCTCACCGCCGGCACGGACCTCACCGCCGAGGAGGCGGCCCGCCTCCTGCCCAGCCGAGAGCAGTTTGTCCGCCTTTGGCAGACGCTTGTCCAGCTGAACCGGCAGGGGGAGGAGACGGACTCCCGTCTGCCCGCCCTGCGCCGTCTGGCGGGACAGGTGGGCGGGGCCGAGCCCTTCCTCCGCACGGAGGTGGGGCTGGCGGTATTCGCCGAACGGGGGCTTATCGCCTTGGAGGAGGCGGAGGAGCACCTGAAAATTGCCATCTGTGCCACGGGCAAGGTGGTACTGGAGGAGAGCTGCCATCTCCAGCGTCTGCATCGGCTGCTGGAGGGCGAGAGAGAAGGGGGCAACCACTGTGGCTACCATTGAGGAGCGATATCAACACTTAGAAAAGACCATACGGGGCTATAACATCTCCGCGGATCTGAGCCAGATCCGCGCCGCCTTTGACTACGCCCAGTCCCACCACGGCACCCAGATGCGCCGGGACGGCACGCCCTATATCACCCACCCGCTGAACGTGGCCCAGATCGTGGCGGAGCTGCGCCTGGACAGCGAGTCCATCATGGCCTCCCTGCTCCACGACTGCATCGAGGACACGGACAGCACCTATGAGGACATCGCCAAGCGCTTTGGCGTCACGGTGGCGGACATCGTGGACGGCGTCACCAAGCTCACCCACATCAACTACACCACCATGGAAGAGGAGCAGATGGAGAACCTCCGGAAGATGCTCTTCGCCATGAGCCGGGACATCCGGGTGGTGCTCATTAAGATCGCCGACCGGCTCCACAACATGCGCACCATGGAGTACCAGACCCCGGAGAAGCAGCGCAAGAAGGCCTTTGAGACCATGGAGATCTACGCCCCCATCGCCCACCGTCTGGGGATGCAGAAGGTGAAGTGGGAGCTGGAGGACCTGTCCCTGCGGTACCTGGACCCGGTGGGCTATGAGGAGGTCACCAGCGCCTTGGCGGAGAAGAACCGGGAGTATCAGGCCTTCATGGACCGGATCCAGGACGTTGTGGTGGAGAAGCTGGGGGAGATGCAGATCGAGAACGCCATGGTCTATGGCCGGGTGAAGCACCCCTACAGCATCTACCGGAAGATGTTCTCGCAGGACAAGACCATCGACGAGGTCTATGACCTCTTCGCCTTCCGCGTGCTGGTGAACACCGTGGCGGACTGCTACAACGTGCTGGGCGTTATCCATGACCTCTATAAGCCGGTCCTGGGCCGGTTCAAGGACTATATCGCCACGCCCAAGCCCAACATGTACCAGTCCCTCCACACCACCGTCATCGGCGAGGAGGGCATCCCCTTCGAGGTGCAGATCCGCACCTACGACATGCACGCCATCGCCGAGTACGGCGTGGCCGCCCACTGGAAGTACAAGCAGGGGATCAAGCAGGACGACAAGGAGGCCACCTACGGGTGGATCCGCAGGCTCCTGGAGAACCAGGTGGACGCCGATGCCGAGGACTTTATCCACAGCCTGAAGGTGGATATGTTTGACGACGAGGTGTTCGTCTTTACCCCCCGGGGGGACATCACGAACCTGCCCGCCGGGGCTACCCCCATCGACTTTGCCTACTCCGTCCACTCCGCCGTGGGCAACTCCATGGTGGGGGCCAAGGTCAACGGCCGGATGGTGGGCTTTGACTACGTTCTCCACAACGGCGACATCGTGGAGATCCAGACCAGCAAGAGCGCCAAGGGCCCCAGCCGGGACTGGATGCAGATCGCCAAGTCCAGCGAGGCCCGCAGCAAGATCCGCCAGTGGTTCAAGAAGGAGCGCCGGGACGAGAACATCGCCAACGGCCGCGCCGCCTTTGAGGCGGAGCTGAAACACCTTGGCATCTCTCTGAGCACCATGGTGACGCAGGAGATGATCAACCGGATGCTCAAGCCCACCAACTTCCGCTCCCTGGACGATCTCTACGCGGCCATCGGCTACGGCGGCTACACCGCGGCCAAGGCAGCCCACCGCATTCGGGAGGAGGTCACCGCCCAGAGCCGGGCGGAGCGCTCCGCCGCGGAGGCCGCCCGGAAGGAGGCCAGGAAGGCCCTGTCCCCGCCCCCCCGGACCAAGAGCGAGAAGGGCATCATTGTGGAGGGCCTCTCCAACTGCTTGGTGAAGTTCGCCAAGTGCTGCACCCCGGTGCCCGGCGACGACATCGCCGGCTTCATCACCCGGGGCTACGGGGTCTCCGTCCACCGGAAGGACTGCCCCAACGCCAGCGAGGAGAACCGAAAGCGTGACCCCGGCCGCTGGATCAAGGTCAGTTGGGGCGAGGACACCCGGGAGAGCTACACCACCTCCCTGGAGGTGGTCTGCAAGGACCGAAACAACCTCCTCATGGACATCTCCGCGGCCCTCAGCACCGGCAAGGCCGGCGTAGCCAGCCTGAAGGTCCACACCACCACCGACGGCTTTGCCATCTTCTATCTGACCATCCAGGTGACAGACAAGGCCCACTTAGACATCATCATGGCAAAGCTGCGCAACATCTCCAGCGTGATCAAAATCACCCGCACAGCGGGGTGATGCTTCGGAATATTGAGTGAAAGGCTGGTGTTTCTATGAAAGCCGTCGTAACCCGCGTCTCCTCCGCCTCGGTGACTATCGAGGGCCGTGTGAACGGCGCGATCGACCGGGGCTATCTGGTCCTCTTGGGCGTGGCCCCGGAGGATACAGAGGAGGCCGCGGTGAAATTGGCGGACAAGATCTGCAACCTGCGGGTCTTTGACGACGAGAACGGTAAGATGAACCTGGACCTCGCCGCCGTGGGCGGGAGCCTGTTGGTGGTGAGCCAGTTTACCCTCCTGGCGGATACCTCCAGCCGGCGGCCGGGATTCTCCCACGCCGCCAGGCCCGATGCTGCCATCCCCCTCTATGAGCGGTTCATGGCGCGGTGCCGGGAGCGGGGGTTTCCGGTAGCACACGGGGAGTTCGGCGCGGAGATGCAGGTGGCCTCGGTGAACGACGGGCCCATTACCATCTTGTTTGACACCCAGAAGCCCTGATCTGTTCGGGGAGAGGCCGCGGAAGGAGGGACAGCAGATGGTCGAGATCACCCCCTATGTTGGGGTGGGAGAGCTCCAATTCGGTATGCACTGCGACGAGGTACGCGAGCTGCTGGGGGAGGCGTACCGGCGGATTGACAACCGGTACACCCCTGGCTACAGGCTGTGCACCGGCAAGCTGAACTTGGATTTCAGCCAGGATGACCGGCTGATCGCCGTGGAGGGAAGCGTGGACGCAGGGTTTTGCTGCCAAGGGATCGTCTTGGCAGGGCGGCCCTTCAACGAGGTGTACAAGGCCCTCAAGGCCCTGGATCCGGAGATCAAAGCGGACCGCGACGGCGCCACCTCCCTCCGGCTGGGCATCGGCCTGTACGTCCCCACGATCAAAAAGTCGAAGAAGGAACCGGTACAGGGTGTCATCGCCTTCCGGAAGGGCTACTACGGAGACAGCGAACCTGTATCATCCCAAGACGCACATGAAGAAAAGAGGTGCCCATGACTGTACAGATCATCCCGGTGGGAGCGTTGCAGACCAACTGCTGCCTGCTGATCGACGAGGAGAGCCGCCGCTGCGCCGCCATCGACCCCGGTGGGGAGGGAGAGCGCATTGCCGCCGCCATCGAGCGGGCGGGCTTGGAGCTGGGGCGAATCTTCCTGACCCATGGCCACTTTGACCACGTGGAGGGCGTCCCCGCCCTCATAGACCGCTGGCCGGAGGCGGAGGTCTACATGTCCAAGGAGGACTTCGGCCAGCCCGGCTTGGGCCGCTCCCAGGACCAGAGGCTCTTCCCCGCGTGGAGCCTCATCGAGAGCGGCGGCCCCTGGGCGGAGGTCAACTGGTACAAGGAGGGGGACACCCTGCTCCTCGACGGCCTGACCATCTCCGTCCTGTCCACCCCCGGCCACAGCGAGGGCAGCGTGACGCTGCTCTGCGACACCGTTATGTTCGCCGGGGACACCCTCTTCGCCGGCTCCTGCGGCCGGTGCGATATGGAGGGGGGCAGCGAGCGGAAGATGGTCGCCTCCCTGAAGCGGCTGGGGGAGCTGGAGGGGGACTTCACCGTCTACTCCGGCCACGGCCCCGCCTCCACCCTTGCTGAGGAGCGGCGGAGCAACCACTATATGAGGCAGGCGATGCGCCTATGAAGCTGATCTTACAGGGCCACGACTACCGCTACGCCGTGGAGCAGAGTCTCTTGGCCTTCTTCCCCGCGGAGCGCCCTGTCTACGACGGCGACGACCCCCACACCGCCACCGTGACCCTGACCGTCGAGGGGGACACCGCCCGGTCGGACACCGTTATCACGGCGGAGGGCCGCACCGCCCATGGAACCGCCTCGACGGCGGTGCCGCCATCGGCGGACGGCTGCACCCGGGAGCGGCTGTGCCAGCGGGCGGTGAAGCTGAGCTTCTTCCACGCCGCCCAAGCTCTCACGGGCCGCACCCCGGCCTGGGGGGCCCTGACGGGCATCCGCCCGGCCAAGGTGGCCGTGTCCCTCTTGGAGGAGGGGCACACCCCGGAGGAGGCCGACGCCGTCCTCCGGGACACCTACTGCGTCTCCCCCTCCCGCCGGCAGCTCTGTATGGAGTGCGCCCTGGCGGAGCTGGCGGCGGACCGGGGCCGGACGGACCGGGATGTGTCCCTCTACCTGGGAATCCCCTTCTGTCCCAGCCGCTGTGCCTACTGCTCCTTCGTGTCCAACAGCGTGGAGAAGTCCATGAAGCTCATCGAGCCCTACCTGGAGGCCCTTCACCGGGAGATTGTCTCCGCCGGGGAGCTGACGGAGCGCCTGCGCCTGCGTCTGCGCACCTTCTATATGGGCGGCGGCACCCCCACCACCCTCTCCGCCCCCCAGATGGACCATCTGCTGGCCCTCTTGGAGGAGGTGTTTCACCTTAGCGCCCTGGAGGAGTGCACCGTGGAGGCCGGGCGGCCGGACACCATCACGCCGGAGAAGCTGCGCCTCCTCCGCGACCACGGCATCCGCCGGATCAGCGTGAACCCCCAGACCATGGAGGACACCGTCCTCCAGGCGGTGGGCCGGCGGCACACGGCGGCGGACATCCGGCGCACCATGGACGAGGCCGCGGCGGTGGGCTTCCCCCACATCAACATGGATCTGATCGCCGGCCTCCCCGAGGACAGTCCGGAGGGCTTCGCCCGGAGCATAGATCAGGTGATGGCCTTCGGCACGGACCACATCACAATTCACACATTATCTCTGAAGAAGGGGAGTAGAATCTCCTTGGAGGGAACCCGCCTGCCCCCGGAGGAGGCGGTGGGGGAGATGCTCGCCCATGCCGAGAGCGTCCTCCGCGCCGCCGGTTACGCCCCCTACTACCTCTACCGGCAGAAATACCAGTCCGGGAGCTTTGAGAACGTGGGCTGGGCCCGCCCCGGCGGGGAGTGCCTCTACAACATCTACATGATGGAGGAGCTCCACAGCATCCTCAGCCTGGGCGCCGGGGGCACCACCAAGCTGGTGGACCGGCGGCAGAACCGGATCGAGCGGGCCTTCCAGCTGAAGTACCCCTTGGAGTACATCCAGCGCCCGGAGAAGATCGGGGAGAACCAGAGGGCCTTTGCGGCCTTCTATGAGGCGCATATCCCGCTGTAACTGCCCGCGGCGTCCCCGCAGGGAAAACGATACAGAAAGAAAGGTGAGTGTATGTACGTACTGAAAGAGATCAATGACGCCATCCGCACCGACCCCAAGGGCTTTGTGGAGGAGAGCGACGCCGCCTTCAACAAGAAGATTGAGGCCGCGGCTAGGAAGATCGCGGAGAACCAGAAGCGGTCCCGGATCGTCCTCCTCTCCGGCCCCTCCGGCAGCGGCAAGACCACCACCGCCAAGAAGATTGAGGCCAAGCTGGAGCAGATGGGCATCCGCTCCCACGCCATCGCCTTGGACAACTACTTTCAGACCGTGGACCCGGAGACCGCGCCCCGGAACCGGGAGGGGGCCATCGACTACGAGTCCCCCTTCTGCTTGGACATGGAGCTTCTGAACCGGCACTTCAAGCTCTTGGACCAAGGGGAGAAGATCCACATCCCCAAGTTTGAGTTCGCCCGCCAGATGCGTTCGGCCATCATGAGCCGCCCTTTGCAGCTTGGGGCGGACGAGATCGCCATCTTTGAGGGTATCCACGCCCTCAACGACATCATTACCGGCAAGAACCCGGACGCCTTCAAGCTCTACATCTCCGCCCGCTCCAACGTGGTGGATTCCGACCGGCAGGTGGTCTTTAAGGGCACCTGGATGCGTCTGGCCCGCCGCACCGTCCGGGACGCCAAGTTCCGGGCCTGGGAGCCCAAGGTGACCATGAAGATGTGGGCCAGCGTCCGCCGGGGCGAGAAGCTGTACATCTCCCCCTTCAAGGACAACGCCAACATCATGTTTGACAGCTCCCTCCCCTACGAGATCAGCGTGATCAAGGCCCACGCCCTGCCCTTCTATGAGCAGCTGACGCCGGAGATGGAGCGCTATGAGGAGATCGGCCACCTGCTGAAGGCCTACCCCCAGTTCGAGACCTTGGACGAGAGCTACGTGGCTCAGGACTCCCTGATCCGGGAGTTTATCGGCGGGGGGATCTATGACGACTAAAGGCGCCCACGCGCGCGCCTGAAATGGCATAGCCATTTCAGACGAGGGATTGCAGCCGCCCGCGTCGCACGCGCCCTCCGCCGGGGGCGGAGGGCGCGTGCGCTTGGCGGTTGAGAGGAATTTTGTCCAAAAATATGGTTTCCGGATAAAATGATTTGAATTGATTTGCGGCGTGGGCGCCGCAAATTCTCCCGAGGGGTTCTTTGCGGCCTTGGCCGACAATTGGGCAGAAACACATGGTTTGCGGAGGTGCGGGTATGAGTGAGGAGTATCGGGAGCCCTTGGAGCCTCAGGAGGAGGCGGAGGAGCAGGAGGGGGAGTTTCAGGTCATCTGGCAGAAGACCTTTCAGATTGGCGACGTGGGGGAGACTGTCCGCACCGGGGCGGCCAAGACGGCCTACGCCGTGAAGAATGCCAAGGCATATACGGCCCTCAAATGGGATATCATGGACTTGCAGACCCGCCGCAAGCGGAAGCTCCTCTTGGTGGGGAAGCTGGTCTACGCCACTCACGCCGGCCGGCCCACCGACTCCGATCTGCTCCAGGAGGCCCTGCAGCAGGTGGACACAGTCACCAAGGAGCTTCGGCAAAAGGAGGCGGACTTGGCCCGCCTCTGCGGCGTCCGCTTCTGTCCCGGCTGCGGCAGCAGCGAGGCTGTGAGCCACGTCTACTGCAGCCGCTGCGGCCGAAAACTGACAGAGGAGGACTGATCCATCGGATCGCTTCAGTAAACCGCTGCACCTTTGAGAGGCGTGCGCCGCCCGCCCGGCAGAGGTGCGGCGGTTTACCGAAGGGACCCTGTCAGCGGGCAGGGCGGTCCCCAACAGATGGGGCCGGCTTGCCCCGTATCAACCCCTAAAAAAGCACCGCGCCCTGTCGGGCGCCAAAAAGCAATGTGCCCAAGCGGCACATGGAGGTACCCTATGCCCAAAGAAAAACAGCAGACCTTCTTAGGCGCCACCGCCACCTTAGGGATCGCGGTGATCCTGGTAAAGCTCATCGGCGCCATCTACAAGATCCCCTTAGGCAACATCATCGGCCGGGACGGCATGACCCACTTCAACGCCGCCTACAAGATCTACGCCGTCCTCCTCAGCCTCTCCACGGCGGGCCTGCCGGTGGCGCTGAGCAAGCTGGTGGCGGAGAGCCGGGCCCTGGGGAAGTACAACCAGAGCCGGCGGCTCCTGCGGGCCTCCCTGCGTCTGTTCACAGCCATCGGCCTTGCGGGTACGGCGGTGATGTTCTTCTTCACCCGCCAGCTGGCGGCGATGATGCACAACTCCCTGGCCTACTGGCCCATCAAGGCCCTGAGCTTCTCGGTGCTCTGCTGCTGCATCATGTCGGCCTTCCGGGGCTATACACAGGGCTGCGAGAACATGGTGCCCTCCGCCGTCAGTCAGGTGATTGAGGCGGTGTTCAAGCTGGCGGCGGGGCTGGCTCTGGCCTGGTACCTGATCTCCGCCGGCGCGGGCGTGGAGATCGGCGCCGCCGGCGCCATTGCCGGCGTCACCATCAGCTCGGCCCTGGGCCTCCTCTACATGGTCTACGACTACCTGCGCACCCGTGGGAACACCCCCCGGGGCTCCGACCGGCCCGCCTCCAACGGCGTACTCCTCCGCCGCATTCTGACCATCGGCATCCCCATCACCATTGGGGCCTCGGGCATGAGCATCATCACGCTGGTGGACCAGAGCCTGATCATGGGCCGCCTTCAGAGCGTCCTGGGCCTCACCGAGGAGGCCGCCGCCCTCCTCAACGGGGAGTACGAGTTCGGCATGACCCTCTTCAACCTGCCCAGCTCCTTTGTGCCCCCCATCACCATGAGCTTGATCCCCGCGGTGTCCGCCGCCCTCACCCGCCGGGACCACAAGCGGGTGGGAAAGATCATCAACACCTCCCTCCGCCTGACCACCCTCCTGGCCTTCCCCGCCGGTGTGGGCCTCAGCGTGCTGGCCGGCCCCATCCTGACCCTGCTCTACCCCAAGCAGCCCGAGGCGGCCCTCGCCGCCACCTACCACCTGCAGATCTTAGGCGTCGCCTCGGTGTTCGTGTGCATCATGCTCCTGACCAACGCCATCCTGCAGGCCTACGGTCTGGCCCAGATCCCCATCGGCACCATGTTCATCGGGGGCATCGTGAAGGTGGTGGCCAACTTCTTCCTGGTGGGGAACCCGGAGATCAACATTAAGGGCGCCCCTGTGGGCACCATCCTCTGCTATATTGTCATCGCGGTGCTGAATCTGATCGTGGTGGGCCTTGTTATGGCCAAGCGGCCCAGCTACATGCAGCTGTTCCTCAAGCCGGCTGTGGCCACCGCCGCCATGGCGGTGACGGCGAAATTCGGCTACCGCCTCCTCTCGGGCCTTGGCAACTCCCTTGCCACGCTGGGGGCCATTGCCGCGGCGGCGCTGGTCTACCTGATCCTGGTGCTGGCCCTGCGGATCATCACCCGTGAGGACCTGGAGCTGCTGCCCCACGGGGACCGTCTGGCCCGCATCCTCCGCGTCCGCTGAGCCGCCCGCGGGGGGCATCGGACCGAAAAAGCAGGCCTTGCCCCCCTCTCTTTGGCAACAAAACGGAATAATCAGCATAAAAAGTGGATGTTTCGGTGGAATAAGCCTTGCAATGGCGGAAAAAATATGGTAAAGTAAATTCTACACTGCATAAGCGCAGGGATGGACCCTGTATTTTTGAAATTTCAAAGGAGATCGACACAATGAATAAAGCAGAACTGATCGCCGCCGTTGCCGAGAAGGCCGGCTTATCCAAGAAGGACTCCGAGGCCGCCGTCACCGCCGCCTTAGATGCCATCACCGCCGCCTTAGAGGACGGTGACAAGGTGCAGCTGGTGGGCTTTGGCTCCTTCGAGGTAAAGAGCCGCGCCGCCCGCACCGGCCGCAATCCCAAGACCAAGGAGGCCATCGAGATCCCCGCCTCCAAGGTCCCCGTATTCAAGGCCGGCAAGGTCTTAAAGGACATTGTGGGAAAATAAAAAACCAGCAGGGGCGCATCCAAAATCAGGGGTGCGCCCCTGCTTTTCAAGCAGGAGTTAGGAATTTAGGAATTGATGTATCCGCCTTCAGCGGATACATGTTCATTCGTCCGGCTCCGCTGGACACATTCATTCCTAACTCTTAATTCCTCATTCAAAAGGGGTGTAAACCATGAGACTTGACAAATACCTGAAAGTTTCCCGTATCATCAAGCGCCGCACCGTGGCCAACGAGGCCTGCGACAACGAGCGGGTCAGCGTCAACGGGCGGACGGCCCGGGCCTCCTATGAGGTGAAGGAGGGGGATGTGATCGCCATCCGCTTTGGGGAGCGCACCCTCACCGTGGAGGTGCTGAGCGTGAAGGAGAGCGCCGGGAAGGCCGACGCCGCCGCCATGTACCGGGAGGTGTAGAGCGCCATGCCGATCTATGCGCCGGCGGAGTACGAGGCCGTCCTCGCCCGCATTCAGGAGAAGGTCTCCTCCTTGGGCGTGCCCATGGGGCCCTGCCTCTCCGAGGCGGCTATCGCGGACTTCGAGGGGGCCTGCGGCATCTGGCTGCCGGAGGCCTGCCGCCTGTTTTTGCAGACCGTGGGCGACGGCTGCGGCTGTGAAAAGTTCCCCCTGCGCCCCCTGCGGGACGCGGAGCGGCGGGACCTGTCCCGCCCCTTCCAGCTGGAGGAGGCGTGGATCTGGGAGGACGACCCCCGACCGGAGCCGGTGATCCGGGAGGAGATCAAGGCCAAGGTCTATCAGGGGGAGCTAAAGCTGCTGGACCTCGGCTGCGGCGACTGCTACCACCTGATTGTCACCGGTCCCTGCCGGGGGGAGGTCTGGAACCTCTCCGACGTGGGGGCCCAGCCCTGCTGTGAGCGTCAGGACTTCCTGGGCTGGTTCGAGCTGTGGCTGGACAATCAGGACCGGACCGACTACTTTAAGGACTACCTGTACCAATAGCCCGCCCCGTTCCCCAGTCATAAACGGGACAGACCCCCCATATATATGGAGTATCCATAGATACGGGGGGGCTTTACCTATGCCATACGAGAGGGAGAACAACAATTACGCCCACCACCAGCTGACGCTGGACGGCCGGGAGCGGCTCACCGTGTCCGGCGTGGAGGACGTGGAGCGCTTCGACGAGGGGATGATCGTCATGACCACCACCGCCGGCACCCTGGTGGTCTCCGGGGAGAACCTGCACATCGGCAAGCTGAGCCTGGACGGCGGGGAACTCCACGTGGACGGGCAGATCGACTCTCTTCAATATGAGGAGCAGGGGGCGGGCCGGGGCGGCCTTCTCTCCCGGCTGTTTGGCTGATGGGCAACGAGATCTCCCAGCAGCTCACCTCCTTTCTGGCCTCGGGACTCTTAGGGGCGGTGCTGGGGCTGCTATATGACCTGCTGCGCTCCTTCCGTCAGGCGGTGCGGGGTCGGGGCGTGTCCCTGTTTGACGGCCTCTACTCCCTCTTCGCCTTTGCGGCGGTGTTCTACTTCACCATGACCTTTGGGGAGGGGGAGCTGCGCCTGTACATGCTGGCGGGGATCTTCGGCGGTCTGGTGCTGTTCTTCTCGCTCCTCAGCGCGCCGCTGCGCCCGGTGTGGGATTTCTGGCGTGGCTGCGTGGAGGAGTGGGTGCGCCTGTGCCTGCTGCCGGTGGGCCTTACCCTGCGGGCGGGCGAAAAAATTGGAAAACGGACAAAAAAACACTTTCTTTTTTTCCGGAAGTGGTTTACAATAATAACCACCAAGTGGCGAGTGGTCTGGTTTCGCCGGAGGACAGAGACGGGAGGTGGGGGACGTGCGGAGAAAAAAGAGAAGAAGACGGGCAGGAAATCTGCTCACCGGCCTGATCCTGCTGGTGATGATCCTCGGCGTAGGCGTGCAGCTCTACCGCCTCCAGGGCCAGCTCCGGTCCGCCCGGGACGAGGAGGAGGCCCTGGCCGCCCAGATCGCCCAGCTGGAGAGGGAAAACGAGGCCCTGTCCGAGGATCTGGCCAACGCCGGAGATCCGTCCCTCATCGAAAAAATCGCCCGGGAGGAGCTGGGCATGGTCATGCCGAATGAGAAGGTGTTCTACACCTACGGCGGATAGTGCATAGGCGCCCCGCGCCCGCCGCGGCACCGGTCTGCGGCGCTGTCAATAGAAACAAAGAAGGGTCCGGCCGCTGCACGCGGCCGGACCCTTTGTGCTGTCACTCACACATCCTGCAAAATGTAGTGCTCCACGCCGAAGAGCCGGCAGAGCTGGAGCTTGGCGGCCTGGCTCTCCGGAGTCTGATACCAGATCGTCAGGGTGGTATCCTTGTCGGAGAGGATCAGGTAGGCGCACTGGTGCTGATCGGAGTAGTAGGTCCGCACACCGGAGGAGGCCAGATAGGTGCTCACCGCCGAGGCGGAGATGGTCTCACTGGAGACGATCTTGCTGCCCTCGGTGGTGGTGGCCACGCCGCCGGCGGTGAGGATTACGGCCACCTTGCTCATATCCGTGCCCGCCTCGTGATAGCGGCGGAGGATGTTGTACAGGCTCTCCACGGACTCCAGAGGCGTGGTGGGAATGGAGGTGGTCACCGTGGCCCGGGGGGTAGAGATGGAGATGGGGATGAAGCCGCTGTCCGCGGTGACGGCGGTGCTGGCGGCATGGAGCTTGCGGTAGACCCGCATCAGCATCACCGCCGCCTCCTCCCGTGTGGCCACGGCCCGGGGCCGGAAGGTGCTGTCGTCATAGCCGTCCACGATGCCGAAGTCGTAGGCCATGGCGATGTACCCCCGGTTGGAGGTCACGTCGGTAAAGGGCAGGACGGCGTTGGTCATCTGCCCGGCCAGGGTGCTGTAGCCCAGCCCCCGAACCAGCATGGAGGCCATCTCCTCCCGCGTGATGGGATCGTTGGGCCGGAAGGTGGTGGAGTAGGCGGGGAGGGCCCCGTTTGAGTGGGCGGTCTCCACCGCGGCGTAGTACCAGCGGGTGGAGTCGCAGTCGGAGTAGGAGGGGGTGTCAGGCCGGACGGTGGGCCAGCCGAACAGGCGCACCAGTACGGTGACAAACTGCGCTCTGGTGATGGTGGAGCCGATCCCGAAGTGGGTAGCGGTGACCCCCTGGAAGAGGCCGGCCTTAGAGGCGGCGGCGATGTCGCCATAGGCCCAGTGGTTCTCGGGCACGTCCACAAAGGCGGCGGAGGCCGCCGGGGCCATGAAACAGAGGAGCAGCAGAGCCAGCAGGGTGCTGAGCAGGCGCTTTTTCATAGAAGATAGATCCTTTCTTTCTCAGAGTGGCGGATTGTCCTCGTATGCCGGTTATTCTTTTTATTGTAGCAAAGAATAGGGAAATAGTCAATTTGGAGTTTTTGCCTTTAGAGGACAGGGGTCTCGCCCCCGAAACTTGTTGGTTGTTTCGCTGTTCGTAGTGCGGTAAAGGCCGCTGTGCTTTCCGGTAATGTCGGTATACCGTCCGTAGGGGCGCACATTGTGCGCCCCTACACCTGTTTTCTCGAACCATGTCCGGTGCCTCACCCCCGTAGGGCGCGACGACCCCGGCGCGCCGCTCCCCCCATCACCCCAAATTGCCGGATCACTCCTCCTCCCTCGTCAAATAGCCCTCATAAAACGCCTCCACGGAGAACTCCGCAGCGCAGTCCCCCCACTCCACCTCCGCCTGCTCCATGGCCTTGGTGATCTGCTCCGCCAGATAGATGTCCGCCACGTAGTCCCTGAGGGGCTTGCGCATGATGATGTGCCAGCCGAACTCGCTCTCCACCACGTCGCTGATCTCATACTCCTCCAGCGCCAGAGCCGTGTCCTTGAAGGTCTGCACGTAGGGCGCGTCGGCGGTGACTAAATAGCCGTTGGGGTAGTAGGCCCGGCCCTCGTCCTCGCTGTAGTTGTCCGCCACGTACTGAAAGGCCGCCGCCGGGTCCTCGTCAGAGCGGATGGTGGACAGGACCTGCTCCATGCTCTCCCTGGCCGCCTCCCGCTGGCTCTCATCCTCCGGGAACAGCAGCAGGATGTGGTCGGCCAGCACGGTCTCCGGCGTGATGTCCTCGTACTGGTAGAGTGTCTCGTCGCTGATGTAGAGGGGGCTCCCCTCCTCCTTGGTCAGCGAGAGCATGTTGGCGTAGAGGTAGAACAGCCGCGCCATCCACCGGTAGCTCTCCTCCGTGATGCCCCGGGAGGCCAGATAGCGCCCCATGGCCTCCTGACCGCCCATCTGCTCCGCGGCGGCGGCCAGCTCCTGCTTTAGGGCCTCCTCCGAGGCCTCACTCAGCGTGACGCCGTACTCCTCCGCCCACTTCTCCACGATGACGTACATCTTCGCCGTGTCCAGGGCGTCCCGGAGGATGAAGTCCTCCACCGTAACCCCCGGCTCCGCCTCGGCCTCCCACTTGGGCGTGCCGTCGGCCTCACACAGCTCCGGGAAGGACCCGGCGATGTAGTCCGCGGCGTCCAGCACCCAGTAGAGGTACCGCTCCGCTGACACCTCCCGTCCCTCCACCATCAGCATGGCGGCGGCGGGGTCGATTCCCGTCAGCTCATAGAACACCCCCTCGGGCTTCTTCTCGCAGCCGGCGAGGGCTGTCAGCGTTAAAATCAGGCCTATAAACAGTGCGGTATATCTCCTCATGGTTCCTCCTTGCCACGCCGCTCCTCCTTGGAGAGCTTCATGTCCTCTACGATTTCCAGCGCCGCCTTCAGCACGTCCTCCCCCTTCCGCAGCGTCAGCGTCAGGCTGGGGGTCTCCCCGGCGGCAAGGCGCAGCCGCTGGCGGTACTTGGAGAGGGTGCACACCTTCACCACGCTCTCCGCCTCCATCACCTGGAAGGCGAAGCGCAGGGTGTCCCCCCGCTGGGCGATGTCCGTGATCCCCACCGCCCCGGCGGCGGCCCGGAGCAGGGCCACATCCAGCAGGGCCGTTACGCTCCTGGGGAGATCGCCATACCGGTCCAGCAGCTCATCGGTGAGGTCCGCCGCGTCCTCGGTACTCCGGATGGCGGCGATTCGGCGGTACAGATCCATCCGCTGCTCCGGGGCGGGCACATAGCCCTCGGGGATGTGGGCGGAGAGGGTCAGATCCGCGGCGCACTCCGCCGCCGCCTTGGGCGGCTGCCCCTGCTCCTCCAGGACCGCCTCCTCCAGAAGCTGGAGGTACATGTCGTAGCCCACGCTCATCATATACCCGCTCTGCTCCGGCCCCAAGAGGTTCCCCGCCCCCCGGATCTCCAGGTCCCGCATGGCGATTTTGAAGCCGGACCCGAACTCCACGTACTCCTTGATGGCGGTGAGGCGCTTGGTGGCGATCTCCGAGAGGACCTTCCCCCGCCGGAAGGTCATGTAGGCGTAGGCCCGCCGGGCGCTGCGCCCGATGCGCCCCCGGATCTGGTGGAGCTGGCTGAGTCCCATCTGGTCCGCGTCCTCAATAATCAGTGTATTCACATTGGGGATGTCAATGCCGGTCTCAATGATGGTGGTGCACACCAGCACCTCCGCCTCCCCGTCCACCATGTGCTGCATGGTGGAGCTGATCTGCTGCTCGTTCATCTTCCCGTGGCCGATGACGATCCGCACCTCCGGCCCCAGGAGCTTCTGGAGGCGGGAGGCGGTGAGGTCGATGGTCTCCACCCGGTTGTGCAGATAGTAAACCTGTCCCCCCCGCTGGATCTCCCGGCGGATGGCGTCGGCCAAGATGCCCCAGTCGTGTTCCAGGACATAGGTCTGCACCGGCTGGCGGTTGTGGGGCGGCTCCTCGATGGTGCTCATGTCCCGGATTCCCGACAGCGCCATATTCAGCGTCCGGGGGATGGGCGTGGCGGTGAGGGTCAGCACGTCCACCTGCCGGCTGAGCTCCTTCAGCTTCTCCTTGTGGCTGACGCCGAAGCGCTGCTCCTCGTCAATAATAAGGAGTCCCAGGTCCTTAAAGCGGATGTCCTTCTGGAGCAGCCGGTGGGTACCGATGAGCAGGTCAATCTTCCCCGCGCTCAGCTCCCGCAGGATCTGCCGGCTCTGCCCCGGCGTCTGGAACCGGCTCAGTACACGCACCGTCACCGGGAAGCTGCGAAAGCGGCTCACCGCGGTGGTGTAGTGCTGCTGGGCCAAAACGGTGGTGGGCACCAGGATTGCCGCCTGCTTCCCGTCCAAGATGCACTTCATCACCGCCCGGAGGGCCACCTCGGTCTTGCCGTAGCCCACATCGCCGCAGAGGAGCCGGTCCATGGGCGTCTTTCGCTCCATATCCCCCTTGATGTCCGCGATACACCGGAGCTGATCCTCGGTCTCCTCATAGTCGAAGGCCGCCTCAAACTCCTGCTGCCAGGGGCTGTCCGGGGAGAAGGCGAACCCCGGCTGGCGCTGGCGCTGGGCGTAGAGGGCGATAAGGCCCTGGGCCAGGTCCTTGGCGGCGGCCTTGGCCCGGCTCTTCTGCTTGGCCCAGTCGGTGCCCCCCAGCTTACTGAGCTTGGTCCGGCGTCCCTCCTCATCTGCGCCGCCGCCGATGTACTTGGACACTAAATCCAACTGGGTGGCGGGTACATAGAGGCAGTCGCTGCCGGCGTAGGCGATCTTGATATAGTCCTTCTCCACCCCGTCCACCGGCATCCGCTGCATCCCCACAAACCGGCCGATGCCGTGGTGGGTGTGGACCACCAGATCACCGGGGGTCAGATCGGTGTAGGACTGGATCTTCTTCCGGTTACTGTCGCCCTTGGGCGCCTTAGCCCGCCCCTTCTTCCCGCTGACCGGGGCGGTGAGCTGTCCCTCGGTGAGGACCGCCAGCTTCAGCTGGGGCCACTCCGCCCCGGCGGAGAGACTGCCCAGGGTGATCCGGACCTCCCCCGGCGCGGGCATGGCCGTCCCCTGGAAGTCCAGCGCCGCGGGGATCTCCCGCTCCTGGAGAATCCGCTGCAGATTCTTGGCCCGGGTCTCGTTGCCGCAGAGGAGGAGCACGCCGCTGCCGGTGGTGAGATAGTGCTCCATGTCCCCCGCCGCGGTGTCCAAGCTCCCGCCGTAGCTGCTCAGCTGCTTAGCGCTCACCGACAGCAGCACCTTGGGCGGCAGGATATACCGGGAGGTGGGCAAAGACTCCATCACGCACAGCGGGAAGTCCGACAGCGCCGCCTCCCACTCCCGCTGGCTCAGGAGCAGGGCGGTGAGATCCACGCTCTCCCCCCGCTCCAGCAGGGCCTCCGTGTCCTCCTTGGTCTGGAAGAGCGCCCCCTTCACCCGCTCGGCCACCCGCCCGCTCTCACAGAGGACCAGCAGGGTGTCCTTTGGCAGAAAATCGAAGGCGCAGGCGGTCCGCGCCCCGATCAGCTCCCGGGCCGGCAGGAGCAGGGCGGCGTCGATGTTGCGGATACGCCGCTGGGTGGTCAGATCGAACTCCCCCATGGCGTCGATCTCGTCGTCAAAGAAGTCACAGCGCACCGCCTGCTCCATCCGGGGGGAGAACACGTCGAGGATGCCCCCCCGCAGGGCGAACTGCCCCACGCCCTCCACCTGCTCCGTCCGGGTGTACCCGGCGGCCACCAGCCGCTCCGGCAGGGCGGTCAGGTCCACCTGCGCCCCGATGGAGAGGGGGATGGCGCTCTCCCGCAGGGCCGAGGCCTCCCCGGTGCGCTGGAGGAGCCCCTCCGCCGTGGCCACCAGCACCGATCCCTCCCCCCGGTCCAGCCGGTAGAGGGCCTCGATCCGCCGGTACTCCCACTCCCGGGATGTCACCGCCCCCTGGGGGACATAGAGCTCCCGGCTGCAGAGCTTCAGCGGCGTCTCCCCGGTGAGGACGGCGAGGTCCGCGGCCATCCGCTCCGCCTCGCTCTCGTCGCTGCAGATCACCGTCAGGGGCCGTCCCAGCGCCTGACGCAGGGCGGCGGCCAGCGTGGCCCTGTGCACCGGGGCCAGCCCGGTGAGGGCCACCGGGGAGCGTCCCCCTCCGATGGCCTCAATGGTCTCCGCCGCCTCGGGCAGCGCCGCGATTCGTCTGAGAAACTCCCGCATCACGCACCTCCTCTTTCTCTGTCACCAAGCGGGACCGCCGGCCCCAAAGGGTAATAGGCGCACTCCGCCTCACGGGGGAGTGTGCCTGTTCTCTCTATTCCGGGAAACATGGTATCGGTTTTTTTCCGATTTGTCAAGGGGAAGAAGGGGAGATTCCGCCGCTGGAACAGTGTGGAAGGTGCCCGGCAGGGCACAGTGCCTTTTTTCGCGCCGCGTCGGCGCGGGGAGCCCGGTCCCCCGGGTGGGGGGGACGGGGGGGTCGCCCCCCGGGGCGACCTGCTTTTCTCGCGCGAGAAAAGCAGGCAAAAGCGCGCTTAGGTGTCCGCTCAGGCGGGCTTTAGCCCCCTTACGGGGTCACAGCCCTCATTCGCTCCCCCTAAGAACCCCAAGCCGCGCGCCCCCCTCGTTACCCCAACGCGCATCCAGCCTTACCCTCCCACCGCGGCGGCGGTTACTCTCGCATAGATGATGGTATTTTGAAAGTATCCCCCCGTCTATAGCCCTGTTATAAACCGCCGCTGCCGCTCTGCCCCCCTCGCCCGACTTGCCCCCGAAACCTGTTAGTCGTTTCGCTGTTCGTTGCGCGGTAAAGGCCGCCGTGTTTGCCGGTAGCGGTTGTAAGGGCGCACATTGTGCGCCCGCTCTATCGACGCCCACCGCACCGGGGAAGGACGGGCGCACGCTACCCGCAAGGGGTGCGCTCCTACACCCGTTTTCACGAACCATGTTCGATGCCCCAGCCCTGCAGGGCGCTACGACCCGGCGCGCCGTCCTCCGCCAACCGACATCTTCCTGTAAAACACAGCACCCTGTAGGGGCGCACACCGTGCGCCTGCCCTCCCGACCCCGGGCTGGTTCATCAACCCCACCCGTAGGGGCCGGTGTCCTCACCGGCCCGTCCCTCCGACGCTCACCGCACTCCCGATGCCCCAACCCCGTAGGGTGCACCGAGCCCGTCCGCCCTGCGGGACGCCCCCCGGCTTCCTACTGCGCCGCGCTTCTCCCCGCCGCGGCGGCCATCCCGGCAAAATTCTCCCGATACAGCCGCTGATTCTCCTCACTGTGGCCCACAAACAGCCCCGGCCGGTGCTGGAGCAGCTGCCGGGTGATCTCCCGCACGGCCTCCTGATCCGCCTGCCGGAAGGGCCCGGGCCGGACCCCGAGGTACAAACTGTGCTCCGCCTTGTCGTCTGTGACAGCGATCATCTCCTGAATGGTGGCCGCCATCTGCTGGGTGCGGGAGCGGATGAAGATCCACACCAAATGCTGTACGGGCACCATGACCCCCGCCCCGATCAGGGCGTCGGGGGTGACGGTGATCCCCCGAATGGGCTCCACCGTCTCGAGGAAGCGGTCAATCCGCTCCAGCTCCGCCTCGGAAAACCGGCTAAACTGCCGCCGCATTACCTTCCGCTGGCTCCACTGCCCCAAGGGGATGGAGAGGATCAGGAACACCGCCATGCCGGCAAACAGCAGCAGCATCCCCCGGTTATTCTCGTCAATCACCTTGCCGTTGGAGTACCAGATCCACCAAAAGAGGTAGAGAAACAGCACCGGCCCTATAAACACGACCAGTTTCTGGCTCTTCTTCAGATTCCGTGTCATTGCCTTTTGAATATTGGGGTACATATCGTTTCCTCCCTACTCATCCTCCGCCGCGGTTTGGGCGGCGGGACAGATTTTTTGCAGCGCGGCCAAGCACTCCATAGCGTGCTCTCTGGTGACAAACTCCGCTTCCGCCCGCACGGAGCCGTCGGTGACGGCCACCACATAGGTGTTCATCCGCACGTGGCTGGTGCGGTTCAGCTTCTTCTTCAGGACCACTCCCCGGATGCGCTCCGTCCGGAGTGCGCAGTTGACCATGATCACCCACTCCCGGCCCACGGTGACGCCGCCAAAGACCTCTCCCGAGGCGATATCCCGATCCACCAGCGCAAAGAGCTGCCCCACCGGCAGTCCCGCCTGCTCCGGCGGCAGGCTCCGCCGTATGCTGGCCACCAGCGGACTCTGCTCCACATCCCGGTCCATGGCGGCCCGCCGGCGGCGGCGCAGGGCGCCGATTACGACAAATATGACGCCTAAAATGACGCCGGGAAAGCCCCACATCGCGGCGGCGGTGGCCTCGGGGGTGTAGTGGGTAGCGGCGTAGGTGATGCCTGCGGCGCCCAAGAGTAGGAGGAGGACGCCTGCAATCAGCAGGCCGATCCCCCCGCCTGCGGCGCGGCGTTCGGTTTTCAGATGGTCTTGACAGGATGGCATAGTGGTTCTCCTTTCTTTTTGGTCGAAGGGTGGTTTTTTGGGGGGGCGCGGGGTGGGGGACCTTTCGCCGCCGCGTCCCACGGCGGGGGGTACTGCGGCGCAGTACATGGCCTTTTATCGCGCCGCGTCGGCGCGGGACTGGGGGACGGGGGTTTCGCCCCCGAGGGGCGACTGGGTCTGGGGACTTTGTCCCCGGACCCAGCAGATTTCGGCCACGGCCGAAATCTGTCGCTGCGGCGGGTGATTGAACGTGAAGGTAAAACCTACGGTTTTCCTTCACACATCCTTTCCCTT
>JAAWSV010000071.1 GCA_022801715.1 Oscillospiraceae bacterium | reverse complement strand
CTACGGGGCCGGCGGCGGCGGGTTCGGCGGCGGCTTCGGGGACTTCGATTTCGGGGATCTGGGGGATCTCTTCGGGTCCTTTATCTTCGGCGGCGGGAGAGCCAGCCGGAACGGGCCCGCCCGGGGGGAGAGCATCCGGGTGGCGCTGACCATCTCCTTTGAGGAGGCCGCCTTCGGCTGCGAGAAGGAGGTTACCGTGGACCGGGTGGAGCAGTGCCCCGTCTGCAAGGGGTCCGGCTGCGCCGAGGGGACCGCGCCGGAGGTGTGCACCCAGTGCGGCGGCTCCGGGCAGGTCCAGCAGCGGCGGCAGACGCCCATGGGCGTCTTCTCCACCTCCACCGTCTGCCCCAGGTGCGGCGGCAAGGGGAAGATTATCCACAGCCCCTGCAAGGAGTGCAGCGGCAGCGGGCAGCAGCGGCGGCGGAAGACCATCAAGGTCAACGTCCCCGCCGGCATCGACAGCGAACAGACCATCTCCCTGCGGGGACAGGGCAACGCCGGCCGCAACGGCGGACCCGCCGGGGATCTGCTCATTCTGATCAACGTGCGCCCCCATGAGCTGTTCCGCCGGGACGGCAGCAACGTCTGGTGCGACGCGCCCATCACCTTCACCCAGGCGGTACTGGGCGGGGAGATGGAGATCCCCACCATCGACGGGAAGGTGAAGTACACCATCCCCGAGGGGACGCAGACCGGCACCACCTTCCGCCTCCGGGGGAAGGGAATCCCCAACCTTAACGGACGGGGGCGGGGGGATCAGTATGTCACCGTGAACATCGAGACGCCCCGGAATCTGAGCCGGGAGCAGAAGGAGGCCCTGCGCAAATTCGGCGAGACGCTGAAGGAGCACAATTATGAGGAGCAAAAGAGCTTTTTCCGGAAGTTCAAGCGTTAATATGCCCCATTCCAAACAAGTGGAGATGTACTTCTTATGAGTGTTTACACAGCGGATACACATACCCACTCCCGGTGTTCGCCGGATGCCGCGTATCCCATGGCGGAGATGGCGGAGGCCGCCGCCGCGGCGGGGCTGGATGAGATTTGCTTTACCGATCATGTGGACCTGAGGCCCTGGCGGGACTATGTGCCGCCGGAGCGGTATCCCTGGGAACGTCTGGTGGAGGAGGTCCGGGAGGCCCGGGAGCGGTGGGGGGATCGGATCACCATCCGCTTGGGGGCGGAGATGGGCGAGATGTATACCGATTTTCCCAAGGCGGAGCGCTATTGGCGGGATCGGCCGGAGCTGGATTTTGTCATCGGGTCCATCCATGTGATGGGAGAGCAGTATGACCACTTGGATTTTACGCACATCGACCAGGTGGCGGAGCGTTACGATGAGGTGATCGAGGACTACCTCGCCCAGCAGATGAGGCACATCGGCTGGGGGCATTTTTCCGTGATGGGGCATCTGACGCTGCCGCTGCGGTATGCCAACGAGCGCTTCCAGATGGGCGTCACCTTTGAGAAGCACATGGACAGCGTGGAGCAGGTGCTGCGGGCCCTGATTGAGAAGGGGCTCGGGCTGGAGTGCAACACCAACCGGGGGCGGAGTCCCCTGCCGGGGGCGGAGATTTTAAGGCTCTACCGGCGCCTCGGCGGTGAGATCGTCACCCTGGGCAGCGATGCCCACCGGCCGGAGCATGTGGGGCTTGGTATCCGGGAGGGACAGGCGCTGCTGAGGGAGTGCGGGTTTCGGTATTTCTGTACCTTCCGGCAGATGCGGCCGGAGTTTCATCCGCTGTAGGCGGGGGGCTCCCGGTATCGGCAGGGCGGGCGCACAATGTGCGCCCCTACAGGGGTGTCAGAGAGGCCGGTTGTGGGGAGAAAATGTGCGGCGGGAGGCTCTCGCTGCAAAAAACGACTTGATTATCGGTGCCGGATACGGTATGATAAAAAGGTATGCGGACAGCACAAAAGTGCGGAGAACAGACGGATAAGGAGAGATGAGGATGAGAATTGCCATGGCATCGGACCACGGCGGGTTCGCTTTGAAGCAGGCGGTTGCCGCCTATTTGCAGGAGCGGGGGCATCAGGTGGAGGACTTTGGGTGTCACTCCACAGAGAGCTGCGACTACCCGGACTTCGCCGGGGCAGCGGCCAAGGCGGTGGCGTCCGGGGCCTGTGAGCGGGGGATTGTGGTGTGCAGCACGGGCATTGGCATCTCCATCGCGGCCAACAAGGTTTCCGGCGTCCGCTGCGCCCTCTGCGGCGATCTGTTCAGCGTGGAGATGACCCGCCGGCACAACGACGCCAACATGCTGGCCCTGGGGGCCTTCCTGACCCCTCCCCCGCTGGCCGAGCGCATTGTGGACGTGTTCTTGAACACGGAATTCGAGGGCGGACGGCATCAGAGGCGGGTGGATAAGATCTCCGCGCTGGAAGCGAAGGATTTGAGCGGAAATTAGAAATTGATGTATCCGCCTTCGGCGGCTGGATTTTCATTGGTCCGGCGGAGCCGGACACATTCATGTCTAATTCCGAACGCCTCATTCCTTATTCAAGAATCAAGGGGGGGAGAGAATGCCTACCAGAGGGTACAATAGTTATCATGGGCGCAGGAGCCTGTGGAAGGTTTTGCTGGTGGTGCTGCTGGTGCTGGTGCTGACGGCGGCGGGGGCCTTCCTCCTCCTTCAGGACTACATTATCTATGAGTCCGATGGCAGTATCCGGCTGGAGCTGCCTATGTTTCGTCCCGACGCCGAGACTCCGGCGGGGGACAAAGACCTGCCCGCCGGGGATACGGGGGGCAATGGCCCGGGAGCGGGGGATGGCGGGGATGTGCTGCCGCCGGTGGTGATTCTGGAGCCGGAGCTCCCGGAGCCGGAGCCGGCGAAGCCCCTTCAGGCCGCCATAGTGACGGCCGCCGCCCTCTGTGACGCCGACGCCGACCCGCTGGGGGTCATCCGCGGCGCGGGGCGCAACGGCCTTGTGGTGGAGATGAAGGGGGACAACGGGGTGTTTTACTACACCTCCGCCAAGGCGCCCAAGGACGCCGCCGCCTCCTCCGCCGTCACCGCCAGCCAGATGAAGGCCGTTTTGGACCGGGGGGAGGAGCTGACGGCGGTGGCCCAGATCAGCTGCTTCCACGACAGCGCCTACGCCTTCTCCGACATGGCGGGTACCGGGGTGTGTCAGAAAAACGGCTACATCTGGTACGACTATCAGAACTCCCACTGGATGGACCCGGCCAAGGCCGGCACCAAGGACTACCTCTTTGCCTTGGCGGAGGAGTGCGTGGGCATGGGGTTTGATGAGGTGCTCCTCACCCAGTTCCACTACCCTGTGCGGGGCAAGCTCTATAAGATCGACTACTCCAAGATGACCGTGACCAAGGAGGACGCCCTGTGCACCTTCCTTACCGAGCTGCGCGCCCGGCTGGGGGAGGAGACGGCCCTGTCCATCGAGATGGATTTAGAGATCCTGCTGGCCGGGAGCAGCGCCGACGGCGGCATCGCGCTGGCGCGGCTGCTGCCGCTGGTGGACCATATCTGTGTCAGCGCCGGGGAGCGGGAGGCGGAGGTGATCGAGGCCCTCCGGGCCGCCGGGGCGGAGGATCCGGAGGCCGTGGCCCTCTTCCGCAGGGGGGACACCATCGTCAGCGCGGCGGCGCAGTAGACGGCGGAGAGGCTGCAATTTTTTACCCTTTATGGAGGAAGGACAGGTTGTTCGCCAATAGCGGACAGTCTGTCCTTTTCTTTTGAAATTGATGTGATAAAGGGGGATAAGTTATCAGATGTTGCTGTTGGCTTACCTGATAAGGAGGCGTTTTTGTGGAAGGTGGGAAAATGGGACAGGCGGTTGGATTGGAAAAAATGTAAATTTTTTATTACAATGGCCTTGTTCCCTGTGGCGAGTTGTGGTATATTGAAATAGTTAGCCCGCACGTCAAAGACGGCGTCGTGTTTGGCGCCGGGCTGTACTCTGAAAGATTGTGAGCAAAGGGCGGTGAAACAATGTCACTAAAAGCCATTCGCGAAATTCAGAACGTGGAGGAGACCATGGACCAGCAGCGGTCCGAGGCCCGGGCCAAGGCCCAGAGGCTGATCGCAGAGGCCGAGCGGGAGGGGCGTGAGCTCCTCAAGCGGGGCCGTGAGGACTCCGCCAAAAAGACGGCGGAGGTCATGAAGGCCTCAGAGGAGCGGGCCGAGGCGCGGCGGGCGGAAATCCTCTCCGCCGCCGAGAAGGACTGCGCGGCGCTGAAGGCGGGCGCCGAGGCGAAGCTGGCCCAGGCGGTCCAAATGATCGTAGGAAGGGTGGTAGAGAGTTAATGTCCATTGTCAAGATGAAACGAATCCGGCTGATCGCCTTGGAGAGCGACAAGGAGGCGCTGCTGTCGGGTTTGCTTCATGGGGGCTGTGTGGAGGTCAACGAACCCGTCTTGGATGAGGCGTCTCAGGCCGCCCTGCTGCGGCGGAGCCCCTCTGCCATAGCGGAGGCCAGAGGGCGGCAGAGTGAGCTGAAGCTGGCCATCGACACCCTCAACCGCTACGCCCCCCAGAAGGGCGGAGGTCTCACCGCCCCCCGGGATCGTCTGGGCGAGAGGGAGCTGATGCGCCCGGAGGCGCTGGAGGAGGCGTCGGCGCTGGCCAGGACGGTCAACGACCACGCCAAGGCCATCGGCGCGTGCAGCGCCCGGGAGACCCGTCTGTCCGCCGAGGAGCTGTCCCTCCAGCCCTGGCAGAGCTTTGAGCTGCCTCTGGAGACGCAGGGCACCAGGACGGTGATGCTGCTCCTCGGGACCGTTCCCAACACCGCTGATTTCCATGCCATGGCCGGCGCGCTCAGCGAGTCCGGCGCGGCGGCGGAGGTCACGCGCCTCTCCGCCGACAAGGAGCAGCAGTACTTAGAGGTGCTGTGCCACCGGGACAGCGAGGCCAAGGCGCTGGAGGTGCTGCGCAGCTACGGCTTCGCCTATGCCCAGCTCAAGGAGCTCACGGGCACAGTGTCGGAGAACCTGCACCGCTTGGGGGCGGAGAAATCCGCCGCCGTCAAGGAGCGGGAGGGCGAGCTGGCGGCGCTGAAGGAGCTGGGGCCCCGGAAGAAGGAGCTGCAGATCGCCCTGGACCGTGTGGAGCAGGTCATCGCCAAGGAGAGCGCCAAGGAGAACCTGCTCACCGCGGGGAACATCCTGTACCTGGACGGCTGGGTTCCCGCCCCGGAGGAGGAGAAGTTAAAGGGCCTCCTCGCCAAGTACGACTGCGCCTATGAGCTGACGGACCCGGCGCCGGAGGAGTATCCGGAGGTCCCCGTGAAGCTCAAAAACAGCAAGCTCGTCCAGCCCA
The DNA here is from genome assembly GCA_022801715.1 of Oscillospiraceae bacterium. GTDB lineage: Bacteria > Bacillota > Clostridia > Oscillospirales > Oscillospiraceae > CAJFPI01. The sequence goes on along the minus strand of JAAWSV010000071.1, from coordinate 5,545 downwards.
TCAACGCGGTGCTGGACATGTACGTGCCGCCGGTGTACGACGGCATCGACCCCAATCCCCTGATGGCCCCCTTCTTCGTCACCTTCTTCGGCCTGATGATGGCGGACATGGGCTATGGCCTGATCATGCTGATCATGGCCTGGTTCATGTTCAAGAAGATGCACGCCCGGGGCACCATGCGCAACTTCGCCGGCCTGCTGGTCCTCTGCGGCGTCAGCACGCTGGTCTTCGGAGCCCTCACCGGCGGCTTCTTCGGGGACTTTATCCCCCAGATCGCCAAGATCATCAACCCCTCCAGCACCGTGGAGCTGCCGGCCCTGTTCACCCCCCTGAATGATACCCTGGCAATCCTGATCGGCTCTCTGGTGCTGGGCGTGATCCAGATCTTCACCGGTATGATCATCAACGTGGTCTACAAAATCCGGCACGGCGACTTTATTGACGCGCTGTTTGACGAGATCACCTGGTGGGTCATCATCGCCGGCGGCGTGCTGGCGGGCTTAGGTATCGGCAGCATCGCCGGGGTGCCGGTGGTGCTGATCATCGGCGTCTTGATGCTGGCCGTCGGCGGCACACGGGAGGCCAAAGGCTTCGGCAAGGTCACAAGCCTCATCGGCAAGGTCTACAACGGCGTCAGCGGCTACTTCAGCGACACGCTGTCCTACGCCCGTCTGATGGCCCTGATGCTGGCCGGCAGCGTGGTGGCGCAGGTGTTCAACACCCTGGGCGCCGTCACGGGCAACGTGCTGGGCTTTGTGATCATCTCCATGATCGGCAACGCACTGAACCTGGCGCTGAACCTTTTGGGCTGCTATGTCCACGATCTGCGCCTCCAGTGCTTGGAGTTCTTCAACCGGTTCTATAAGGAGGGCCACCGGTCCTTCCGTCCCCTGTCTATCCAAACAAAATATGTAGATATTATTGAGGAGGAACAGTAACATGAACGTTTTCTTTGATTTCTTCAGCGGCACCGGTTTAGCATTCCTTGGTGCGGCCCTGGCCGTGGGCCTCTGCTGCGTGGGCTCCGCCCGGGGCACCGGCTGCGTGGGTGAGGCGGCTACCGGCCTCCTGTCCGAGGCTCCCGAGCACTTCTCCAAGTGCATGGTGCTCCAAGTGCTCCCCGGTACCCAGGGCCTGTACGGTCTGGTGGTGTGGTTCTTCACCCTCTTCACCATGGGCGCCTTCTCCGGCGGCATCGTGGATCTGACTGTCCAGCAGGGCATGACCATCTTCTGCTCCTGCCTGCCCATGGCCCTGGGCGGCTGGCTGTCCGCCATCTATCAGGGCCGCGTGGCCGCCAGCGCCATCAACGTGGTTGCCAAGAAGCCCGATGACTGGTCCAAGGGCATCATCCTCTGCGGTATCGTGGAGTTCTACGCTATCCTGTCCCTGCTGGCCTCCATCATGCTGTTGATGAACGCTTTATAATCAAAAAAATGCGAGCATTTTTTTGAGGGCAATGGAAAAGGCCTGCCTTTTCCATTGAGGGGATTACACCCTGCTCCGCGCACTCGCTGACGCTCGCACACTGCGCAGGGCGAGAAGTATTTTTCCCGAAAACGCGGTTTCCGGGAAAAATAATTTCAGATTTTTTGCGGCGTGCGCGCCGCAAACCCTGCCGGGGGCGAGACGGGCACTGCGCCTGCGGCGCGTGCGTGTTCGCGGCTGAGGCCGCGAATGGGCGAAGCCCTTTGGGTACACATCAACAACTGACGGAAAGGCGGTAACTACCGGCATGAATGGAATTGAGAAAATTACCGCGCGCATCGAACAGGATGCCGGCGCTGAGATCGCCGGCATCCTGAAAGAGGCGGAGGAGAAGGCCGCGGCGATCCGCGGCCAGTATGAGGCACAGGCTAAGGCCGAGGCCGCTGAGGCCGCCGAGAGCTGCAAGAAGGCCGCCGTGGAGCGGATGCAGCGTCTGGAGGGCGCGGCGGAGATGGAGAGCAAGAAGCTGATCCTTGCCGCCAAGCAGGCGAGCATCGAGAGCGCCTTCGCCGCCGCCCAGAAGAAGCTGTGCTCCCTGCCGGAGGCGGAGTATGTGGAGCTGCTGGCAAAGCTGGCGGTCCGCTCGGCCAAGACCGGCCGGGAGGAGGTCATCATGAGCGCCAAGGACCAGAAGGCCGTGGGCGCCAAGGTGGTGGCCCGGGCCAACGCCCTTCTGGCCAAGGCCGCGGCTCCGGAGATGCCCTCCGAGCTGGCGGAGAGCAAGGCCGGCAGCATCCTGACCAAGGTGGTCACAGGCGCCAGCGCCCTGATTCAGGGCACCGCGATGCTCACCCTCTCTCAGGAGACCCGGGAGATGGAGGGCGGCCTGACGCTGAAGGACGGCAAGGTGGAGATCAACTGTGCCTTTGAAACCCAGCTTCGTATGCTGCGCGAGACCATGGCCGCGGATGTGGCCAAGACCCTGTTTGACTAAAGGCTGTCCGATGAAGGATAAAATTTTGCCTGAATAAAGGAGGATGGCTTTTGGGAAAGAAGATCAGAGATACCGATTACCTGTTTCTCTCCACCCGGCTGCGGGCGCTGGAGCGCAATGTGCTCACCTCCGCCCGGATGGAGCGGATGATCGACGCGCCCACCGCCGCCGACGCGGCCAAGGTGCTCTCGGAGATCGGCTACAGCGACTTCTCCCCCTCCAGTGACTCGGAACTGAACGAGGCTCTGCGCGTGGAGCGGGAGAAGGTCTTTGAGGAGCTCTACCGCTTCGCGCCGGACCGCTCTGTGGTGGACGTGTTCAAGGTAAAGTACGACTACCACAACGCCAAGACCGCGCTGAAGGCCAGGGCCATGGGCTTGGACGGCCGGCGCCTCTTGGTGGACGCCGGGCGCATGGAGGCGGAGCGGCTTCTGGAGGCCATGGAGGAGGGCAACTATGCCGCCCTCCCCGGCGAGATGGCGGAGGCGGCCCGGGAGGCGGCGGAGGTGCTCAGCGCCACCGGCGATCCCCAGCGCAGCGACTTCATCTTAGACCGGGCCTACTACGCCGAGATGCTCCGCTGCGCGGAGGACACCGGCAGCGCCTTCCTGGTCCGCTATGTCCGGGCCACCATCGACGCGGCCAACCTCCGCTCCACCGTCCGTACCCTGCGGATGAAGAAGGGCGGGGACTTCCTCAGAAAGGTCCTCTTTGAGGGGGGCGCCATCCCCACCGACCGGGTGATGGCCGCGGCCCTGAATGGGAACCTGGAGGAGCTCTACCGCACCGGGGAGCTGAAGGCCGCCGCGGAGTTAGGTACTGCCGCCATCGCCGGCGGCAGCCTCACCGCCTTCGAGAAGGCCTGTGACGACGCGGTGACGAGCTTCGCCGCCTCGGCCAAGCGGGTGCCCTTCGGCGTGGAGGTGGCCATCGGCTATCTGGTGGCCAAGGAGATCGAGTTTACGGCGGTGCGTATCATCATGTCCAGCCGGATGGCGGGCATTGACGGTGAGACCATCCGGGAAAGGCTGCGTGAGAGCTATGTATAAGATTGCCGTATTGGGCGACCGGGACAGCGTCTTGGGCTTCAAGGCCTTAGGGCTGGACACGGTGTTCGTGGAGAACACGGACACCGCCCGCCATGAGCTCCACCGCTTGGCCAGGGAGGACTACGCCATCATCTATATCACCGAGCAGCTGGCCAAGGATTTGACGGCGGAGATCGACAAGTACAAGGACTCCGTGACCCCCGCCGTGATCCTGATCCCCGGCAAGACCGGCAGCTTAGGCCTCGGCGCCGCCGCCCTTCAGAGCGCTGTGGAGAGAGCGGTGGGGGCGGACATCGGATAGTCCAAGGGGGACAGGTCCCCCTTAGACGCTCCGCGGGGCTTTGGCCCCGCTCCGCTGAACCCCCCACCAGTGACATCGGTCACTGGTGTGCGCGCCCGCGGCGCGCGGGTCGAGGTATTTTTCCGAAAAGCGCGGTTTCCGGAAAAATGATTTGAATTTTTTTCGTCCGCTCTGGCGGACGAAACCACGGGGGCTTCGCCCCCCTTGGATACCCCCTTGCCCTGCGGGGCGGGGCGTATCGGTTGGCACTATTCCCTGTCCCCCGTTGGGGGAGCTCGAGGGGGCGGAGTCCGCCTCGAATAAGATCGGCCGCCCCGCGCTTGCGCGGCGAGCGCAGCGAGGACTTTTCCGGCGGCGGAGCTGACGGGAAAGTATGGCGGCATTAAAAGCTCGAGGGGGCGGAGCCCGCCTCGAATAAGATCGGCCGCCCCGCGCTTGCGCGGCGAGCGCAGCGAGGACTTTTCCGGCGGCGGAGCCGACGGGAAAGTATGGCGGCATTAAAAGCTCGAGGGGGCGGAGCCCGCCTCGAATAAGATCGGCCGCCCCGCGCTTTGCGCGGCGAGCATAAGCGAGAACTTTTCCGGCGGCACAGCCGACGGGAAAGTATGGCGGCATTAAAAGCTCGAGGGGGCGGAGCCCGCCTCGAATAAGATCGGCCGCTCCGCGCTTTGCGCGGCGAGCGCAGCGAGGACTTTTCCGGCTGCGCCGGAAAAGTATAGCGGCCTTGAGGAAGGTGAAGGAATGAGTCAAGGCAAGATTATTAAAGTTTCTGGGCCTCTGGTGGTGGCTGACGGGCTGGCGGATGCCAACATGCAGGACGTGGTCCGTGTGGGCGAGCAGCGCCTCATCGGTGAGATTTTGACCATGACCGGCGACCGCGCCTCCATCCAGGTCTATGAGGAGACCTCCGGACTGGGGCCCGGCGCCGCGGTGGAGACCACCGGTATGCCCCTGAGCGTGGAGCTGGGGCCTGGCATCATCGAGAACATCTACGACGGTATCCAGCGCCCGCTGGAGGAGATCGTCAAGAAGATCGGCTCCAATCTGGCCCGCGGCGTGGAGGTGCCCGCGCTGACACGTGAGAAGAAGTGGGCCTATACCCCCGTGGCCAAGGTGGGCGACAAGGTGGAGGCCGGCGACATCCTGGGCACCGTGCCCGAGACCGCCGTGGTGCTCCACAAGATCATGGTGCCCAACGGCATCAGCGGCACCGTGGAGTGGGCCATCGCCCCCGGCGACTACATCGTGGACGAGGTCGTCGCCAAGATTAAGACCGACAAGGGCGAGACAAAGGAGCTCACCATGGTGCAGAAGTGGCCCGTCCGCGTGGGCCGGCCCTACAAGAAGAAGTACAACCCGGTGACCCCCCTCCAGTCCGGTCAGCGGATCATCGACACCATGTTCCCCATCGCCAAGGGCGGCACCGCCGCCGTCCCCGGTCCCTTCGGCTCCGGCAAGACGGTGGTGCAGCACCAGCTGGCCAAGTGGTCCGACGTGGACATCGTGGTCTACGTGGGCTGCGGCGAGCGCGGCAACGAGATGACCGACGTGCTCCGTGAGTTCCCTGAGCTCACCGACCCCCGCACCGGCGAGACGCTGATGAAGCGTACCGTATTGATCGCCAACACCTCCGATATGCCCGTGGCCGCCCGTGAGGCCAGCGTGTACACCGGTATCACCATCGCCGAGTACTTCCGGGACATGGGCTACGCCGTGGCCGTCATCGCCGACTCCACCTCCCGCTGGGCCGAGGCCCTGCGTGAGATGTCCGGC
>JAAWSV010000070.1 GCA_022801715.1 Oscillospiraceae bacterium | reverse complement strand
TCAATGCAACTTGGTGCGCGAGGCGGGACTTGAACCCGCACGTGCGTATTGCACACTAGAACCTGAATCTAGCGAGTCTGCCAATTCCACCACTCGCGCATAGCACTACAAAAAATTTGTTCCCGAGGAGGGAGAACATCCGTCTCCCTCCTTGGGAATGGCAGCGGGTGAAGGATTCGAACCCTCACATACGGAGTCAGAGTCCGCTGTGCTACCTTTACACAAACCCGCTATGTTCATAACGAACAGTCCCTATTATACCGATTTTCTTCCATTTGTCAAGTCGTATCTGCAAAATTTTTGGGATTTTTTTCGACCGCCTCCTCTCTTCCCATTTTATCCCCCCTGTGATATCCTATTAGCAGGGTAAAATCCCGCTTTTCTGCAAAAATCCTCTTGACTGTCAAGCCCCTTTACCCCTTATACTGTACCTGACAAGCCCGACAATATCCCCTCCGCACCCGTCCGCCGGCTCCAAGGGCGGCGGGCGCACCCTCGAAAGGAGCTGATCGCATGACCGTGAAGGAGCTGGAGGAGCGCACTGGCCTCAGCCGGGCCAACATCCGCTTCTATGAGCAGGAGGGACTCCTCTCCCCCCAGCGCCGGGACAACGGCTACCGGGACTACAGCGGGGAGGACCTCACCACCCTCCTGCGGATCAAGCTGCTGCGGCAGCTGGAGATCCCCTTGGAGGAGATTCGCCGGCTGATCCGGGACGAGGCCCCTCTGGAGGCGCTGATGGCCCGCCACGCCGCCCTGCTGGCCGGGGAGAGCCAGCGGCTGGCGGCCGCCCGGGAGGTCTGTGAGGAGATCCGCCGCGGCGGCTTCAGCTACGCCAGTCTGGACCCAGCCCCCTATCTGCAAAGGCTCTCCCAAGCCCCGGCGCCGCGCAGGAGCAGCGAGACGGCGGACCGCTGGGAGCCCTGCCCCTGGCGGCGGTTCTTTGCCCGGTACCTGGACCTGTCCCTCTACACCGGTATCTACTGGCTGATCGTCCTCCTGTGCCTGCGAAAGCGACACATCACCGGGCTGGGCTGGGACGCCGCCTTTACCATTTTGGCCTTGATCACCATGCTCTTTGGGGAGCCCCTGCTCCTCTCCCGCTGGGGGACCACCGCCGGGAAGTGGCTGCTGGGGCTGCGTGTGGAGCGGCGGGGCGGCGGGCGGCTCACCTACGGCGCCGCCTTGGACCGCACCTTCAGCGCCATCCTTGACGGCATGGGGCTGGAGATCCCCCTCTACAGTCTGTTCAAGCTCTACCGTAGTTACAAAGCGTGTCAGGAGAACAGCGCCCCGCTCCCCTGGGAGACCGAGGGCGTGGTGATGGCCCAGCCTCAGCGGCCCCTCCAAGTTTTCCGCTATCTGGCCGCCTGCGCCCTCCAAGCCGCCGTGCTGGCGGCGGCTATGCTCTCCCTGACGCTGCCGCCCCACCGGGGCGCGCTGACGGCGGCGGAGTACGTGGAGAACTTCAACTACTACATGGAGCAGAACCAGCGGTATTACCGCCTGACGGAGGAGGGGACGGTGGTCCACTGTCAGGACACCGGGGCCCCCACAATATCCTACCTCCTTGAAGGCGACTTGACCGACTGCCTCCGCTTTACCTTCGAGGAGGAGGGGGGCGTGCTGCGCGCCGTCACGGCGGACTACGACTACCGCTACATCGGGCCGGACCATCAGGAGACGGATCTGGTCTACCTCCCCCAAGATGTCCTCCAGTACGCGTTTTTATCGGCGGCGGGGGCCGACAGCCACCTGTTTCAGATCAAATACCTCCTTGACGCGGCGGAGCAGCTTTGTGAGGCGCACATCCAAGTGGACTACGTGGGCCTTGTCTCCTCCCTCACGGTGGAGGGGACGGGGTACACCCCCCGGGAGGGCGAGAACATCTACATCGCCTACGCCCCGGACAGAAGCTGCCGGCTCCAAGCCCGGCTGACGCTGTCCATCCCCTGATGTCCTTTGCAGCCGCGGGCGCGATTCTGAGTTTATAGGGATTTTTTGCCCCCGTGGCTTGCGGAGGAGAGGGGAGCCGTGGTATAATCGAGGTACTACATTGGGTGCGGAAAGGACGACGGTATGAAGGCGTTTGATGCGAGTTATCTATTGCTGGACGAGATGTATCAGGACGAGTATTACCCCAATTTTCTGGTGGACAAGGTAAAAAATGAGCTACAAAAGGTCATCGACCTGCTGGAGACCGGTGAGACCGGCACCGAGGTCATTCAGGAGAAGCTGGACGAGGCGGTCCGCGGCATCAACGATCTGCAGGAGGCGTTCGAAGAGAACGACAGCGATATCGAAACCGTGGCCCGGGAGTGCATCGGGGCGGCAGTTATCTATATTTTAGCGTGGTTTGACATCCCTATTGATATTGAGGAGGCCATCCGGGAGCGGGATTGGTAAATCGACTGCGGCTCCTCGGAATACAGGAGAAGGGATTACGCAGAGGTCCCCGGAGTGACGCTCCGGGGACCTCTCTTTTTACCGCTCCCAGCCGATCAGCAGTGCGCCGCGGGCTACGCTGACGCGGGCGGTGTCCTCTAAAATGTGGTTGCTCACCCCCAAGGGGAAACCAGCGGTGAGGGCGGCGTCTGTAAGGGGGTACTGCACCCCCCGCTCCATGACCCCCTGGGCGTCGTCCCCCAGACAGAACACCGACAGCAGGGCCCACTCCCTCTCCTTGGGAATCTCGATGGCCTCGTTCTCGATGGCGGTGTAGGTGAATGAGCCGTCATAGAGGTACCCTCTGGCCCCCTGGCGCCGCAGGTAGAGCAGGGTCTGGAGGTTTGCCAGGGTGTGGTCCAGCCGTCCGCCGGCGCCGCCGTAGAGGTGAAAGACATCGCACCCCCGGCGCAGCCCCTCCTTCACCGCCAGCAGGGTGTCGGTGTCGTCCTTCTCCACGGGCGCCCGGAGGATGTGGGGGAAATCCGCTGGGGCCTCCATGGAGTCAAAGTCCCCCACCAGCAGGTCCGGCGTGATGCCCAAGGTCAGGCAGGTCCGGTACCCGGCGTCGGCGGCAATGACGAAATCACCCTCCCCCGGTCGGAAGGGCAGGGCCTCCGGGGCGTCCCCGGCGGCGAAGATGTAGCATATTGGCATAAAAACCTCCCATTGATCCCCTTTTTCCCCGGGACGCTGCCGCCGGCGGGGGATCAATCCTATAATCCGTGTGGTTTTATGTTTGATTGGCGGCATATTCCATATTCCCCGTATGGTTGTATGGTTGATTGCACGCCCGGCACCCCGCGCCGCACTGGCGGCTCTGTCTCCAACAGTATAGCCTGTTTTTCTCCCGCTGACAAGTATCAATCGGGGCTTGACAAACGGTTTGGTTGGTGCTATGCTGGGGGTACAATCCAAGGGGTGCTGGCGCAAGCCGGCTGAGATTTGACGTAGTGCCGTCGTGTCCCTCGAACCTGATCCGGGTAATGCCGGCGTAGGAATGCGATACATAGAGACCGTTTCATCGTATACCCACGTTTGGCGCGGGTATGCGGTTTTTTTATGCAAAAAACCTGCCCGCGCCGGCGGGTCCGCCCTTTGAGACCAAAAGAGAAAGGGAACCATCACCATGAACAGCAAGACCAAAACCCTCACCGAGGCGGCGATCCTCATCGCCGCGGCCCAAGTCCTCAGCTACATCAGCATCTCCCCCGTGGCCAACGGCGGCTCCATCGACTGCGCCATGCTGCCCATCATCCTCTTCGCCGTCCGCCACGGCGCCGGCTGGGGCACCGGCACAGGGCTGGTTTACGGCGTCCTCCAGTACGTCCTCGGCCACGGCATCGCCATCGACTGGACCACCATCATCGCCGACTACCTGATCGCTTACGCCGTCTTAGGCTTCGGCGCGGGGCTGTGCAGGGGGCGGAAGCACGGCGCGTACATCGGCACCCTGCTGGGCGGGGGACTGCGCCTTCTGGTCCACTACATCGTGGGGGCCGTGGTGTGGGGCAAGTGGATGCCTGAGGAGTTTTTGGGCATGACCATGACCTCCCCCTGGTTCTACTCGATACTCTACAACGCCATCTATATGATCCCCTGCATCCTGATCGTTCTGGTGCTCTTCCGCCTGCTCTCCGCCAACCCACGCATCCATACGCTGATGGCGGCGGAGGACCTGTGATTTCGCTTGGAATCCGCGGACACGAAGCCCCGCTGAGGGCCTACAAAAGCACAGGGCCAAGGCGCATAGCGCGCCGGCCCTGTGCTCTGTTTATTCGCGGCAATAGGGCGGAACTAAAACTCGATGCCCTCCCGCGCCGGGACTCCCTGGTCAAAGGGGTGCTTGCGCTTGCACATCTCGGTGACGTAGTCCGCCGCCTCACAGAGGGCGTCGGAGGGGTTGCGGCCGGTGAGGACCACCTCCAGCGCCTCCGGCTTCTCCCGGAGGAAGCGGAGCAGCATCCCCTCCTCCACCACGCCGGTGGTGCAGGCGCTCATGCTCTCATCCAGCACCAGCAGGTCATAGTCCCCGCAGCGGTCCATGGCCTTTTGCAGATGGGCGGTGTAGAAGGCCTTGGCCTCCGCCTTCTCCTGATCGGAGAGGGTCCAGAAGAACCCAAACTTCCGCTCCGGCGGCTGGAAGGTGATATTCTCCACCTTCTCCAGCGCCTTAAACTCGGAGGAATTGCCGTCCTTAAAGAACTGGACATACAGCACCTTCATCCCCCGCCCCGCGGCCCTGACCGCCAGCCCCAGTGAAGCCGTCGTCTTACCCTTTCCATCCCCGCAGTAAATGTGCACCAATCCCTTACCCATCATAAATCCTCCATCAAATTCATTCCATCGAATTTACGGCGCAAGCGCCGCAAAGAGCCCCTCGGCAGAGTTTCGCGCCTGCGGCGCGAAATAAATGAAAATCGTTTTTCCGGAAATCGCATTTTCGGAAAAACACTCTGCGGGCCCCGCTGGGCCCGGACCTTTTTCCTTGGAATCGGCCCCGCCGCTTCCAAGGAAAAAGCCCCCCGTCATTCAAATCCAAGTTTGAAATCCAAGGATTTCAAACGAAAACCATATTCCCCCTCGTCGGAAATGGCAAAGCCATTTCCGACGACCTCGCTTGAAATCCGCAGATTTCAAGCGAATATTCTCACATCCATATACTCAAGATCCGCAGCACACTCTCCGCCAAGCGGCGGAAGATGCTGCGCCGGCGCCATTTGGGCAGCTCGATCTCCCGGCACTGCTCCAGGGTGGCCTTGATGTCCCGGAGGATGTGCTCCACGGCAGACATGCCGTAGAGGAGCACGCCGCACTCGTAATGGAGCTGGAAGCTGCGGTAGTCCATGTTCACCGTCCCCGCCACCGCCATCTCCCCGTCGGCCACCAGGAGCTTGCTGTGGAGAAAGCCGGGGGTGTACTCGAAGATCCGCACCCCGTGGCTCAAAAGCTCGTCGAAGTAGGCCCCGGCGGCCAAATACGTGTACTTGTGGTCCGGCACGCCGGGCAGGAGCAGCCGCACATCCACCCCGCTGTCGGCGGCCCGGCACAGGGCCTGCACCATGGAGGTCTCGATGGCCAGGTAGGGGGTGGTGATATAGAGGAACTCCCGGGCGGTGGAGATGGCCTGGAGGTACAGCTCCTCGGCGGGGTTGATGGGGTTGTTCAACGGCCCGTCGCAGAAGGGCTGGCACCAGCCCTCCCCCTGTACCGGCCCGTGGGGGCGGTAGTAGTCGTACTCGCTGTGGAAATCCCCGTCCAAGCACTCCCACATGTGGAGGAAGAGCCGGGTGAGCCCCCAGGCCCCCTCGCCCTCCAGCAGGACGCCGCTGTCCTTCCAGTGGCCGAAGCGGCGGATCAGGTTGGCGTACTCGTCGGCAATGTTGATGCCGCCGGTATAGGCGAAGTCCCCGTCAATGCAGAGGATCTTCCGGTGGTCCCGGTAGTTGAAGTAGAGGCGGTTGACGTACTGGTGGACGGGGTTGAACACCGCCACCTCAATCCCGCAGCGGATCATGTCGTCAATGATCTCGGCGGGCATCCGGGTGATGTTGCCGAAGTCGTCGAAGATGATCTTTACCTCCACACCGTGTCCCACCCGGTCCTTCAAAATGGCAAAGATCTGCTCCCAGAGCCGCCCCTCCGCCAGGATGAAATACTCCAGGAAGATGAAGTGCTCCGCCCGCCGGAGCCGGGGGATCACGTCGGCAAAGAAGCTCTCCCCGTCGGGGAAGTAGGTGACAGCGGTGTTCTTGTAGACCATGAAGTCGTGCTTGTGGAGATACCGGGCCTCCCGCCGCCAGGTGGGGAAGCCCTCCCCCAGCTTGTCGATATAGCTGAGGCTCCGGCCCCGCTCATAGTCCTTATGGGGAGGCAGGGGCACCACATGGAGCTGCTGCCGCTTCTGCTGGATGCTGCCGCCCCACAGGACATAGAGGATCAGCCCCGTCACCGGCACCGCCAGCACCACAATGGTCCAGGCCAGCTTGTAGGAGGGACTCCTGCGGGTCCCTTGGATGCGGATGGCCACCGCCACCCCCACCACCTCCAGCGCAAAGAAGGCGATGGCCACATGCCGCTGCAAATAGTAGGACAGCAGCAGTACCAGCGCAATATTCCCCAAAAACAGCACCACAACCAGCGCAATCCGCATCGCCGCAGAAATCCGCCGCTCCGCAGCCTCCTTAATCCTCATCTACCCCTCCCTTTCCCGCAAATATAACGGTAGTATTGCTCTTTTACCCGTTTTTATCGCCCCAGCAATTCCTAATGGAAAACGCATCTATCTGTATCAATAGGTCTTCTCCAGCAAGCGGTACTTGATGTCCCACAATTTCTTGCTCAGATCCACATAGTAGTTGTGGGGATAGTCAAACCGCTTCACCTCGTCCCACAGCGTCTCCACCTGTTCCTCGCAGTACCGGCGGATCTCCTCCAGACTGGGCAGGTCGTAGACGCACCGGCCCCCCAAGAAGATGGGCACCTGCATCTCCCGGGCGGTGAAGTCGTAGACCTCCTTCTTCTTCCAGGTGGCGTCCGGGTCGAAGATCACCAAGGGCCGGGTGTCGTCCACTGTCTCGTCGTGGACGCAGAGGTAGTCGGCAATGGCCTTGCCGGTGTCATTGCCGAAGAAGCGGTAGAACTTCTTGAAGTGGGGGGTGGTGATCTTGGCCACGTTCTCGCTGATCTTGATCCTGGGCGTCACCGTACCGTCCTCATCCTCCACGGCTACCAGCTTGTAGACCCCGCCGAACACCGGCTCGCTGCGGGCGGTGATCAGACGCTCGCCCACGCCGAAGGCGTTGATCTGGGCCCCCTGGAGCAGCAGGTCGCGGATCAGGTACTCGTCCAGGGAGTTGGAGACGGTGATGGTACAATCCGTCCACCCCGCCGCGTCCAGCATCTTCCGGGCCTCCTTGGAGAGGTAGGTGATGTCACCGCTGTCCAAGCGGATGCCGCACTTGGTGATCCCCATGGGCTTCAGTACGTCGTTAAAGGCCCGGATGGCGTCGGGCACACCGCTTTTCAGGGTGTTGTAGGTATCCACCAGCAGCACCGCATTGGTGGGGTACAGCTCGCAGTAGGCCCGAAACGCCTCGTACTGGCTGTTGAACATCTGGACCCAGCTGTGGGCCATGGTGCCCAGAGCGGGGACGCCGAAGAACTGGTCGCTGAGGGTGGTGGCGGTGCCGGTCACACCGCCGATGTAGGCGGCCCTGGCCCCCACCACCGCCGCGTCGGCCCCCTGGGCCCGGCGGGCGCCGAACTCCATAATGGCCCGGCCCTGGGCGGCCCGGACCACCCGGTTGGCCTTGGTTGCGATCAGGCTCTGGTGGTTCACGCACAGGAGGGCGTAGGTCTCCACAAGCTGGGCCTGAATGGCCGGGGCCCGGACGGTGATAATGGGCTCGTTGGGGAAGATGGGCGTCCCCTCTGGCACAGCCCAGATGTCTCCGGTAAACCGGAAATGGCGCAGGTAGTCCAAAAAATCCTCGCCAAAAATCCCCCGCCCCCGGAGGTAGTCGATGTCCGTCTCGGTGAAGCGCAGGGCTTTGATGTACTCCACAAACTGCTCCAGTCCGGCGGCGATGGCAAAGCCGCCTCCGTCGGGCACCTTGCGGAAAAACACATCGAAGTAGGTAACGCGGTCCTGATATCCCTTTTTGAAATAGCCATTTGCCATGGTCAGCTCATAGAAGTCGCAGAGCATGGTCAAATTCCAGTTTCCTCTGTTCTCCATGGGTCCTTTACCTCACGTTCCTCCACCGCGTGACAGCGGCGGAATTTTCCTCCTTAGTATAGCCCGATTCCGCCAATTTCGCAACCCCTTTTCCAGCCCGGGAGGGCATCAGAGAGCGGACGGCCTGCCGGCGGCGGGGCAGGAACCGGCAGGGCGGGCGCACCATGTGCGCCCCTACAGATGTCCTATCCAAGCCATCCCGCCGCACCATTCCAATCCGTCCCGCTCCGCGGGACACCGCAGCTCCTAACTCCCAATTCCTCACTCCCAACTCAACTCCGCGCTTGACTTTCCCGCCGCAATGCCCTACTATAGAGCCAGCTGAAAACAAGGGAGGCAGATACCATGTCCGTGATCTTAGGAATCGACATCGGCGGCTCCACCACCAAAATTGTGGGGCTGGAGGAGGACCAGAGCATCCTTGGGATGCAGCGGGTGAAGGCCGAGGGGCCCATCACCTCCCTCTATGGGGCCTTGGGCAGCTTTATGACCGAGCACAAGCTCCAGCTCTCCGATGTCCGGCGGATCATGCTCACCGGCGTGGGGGCCTCCTACGTGGAGGGGGACATCTATGGCATCCCCACCACCGCGGTGGAGGAGTTCACCGCCGTGGGCACCGGCGGGCTGTCCCTCAGCGCGCAGGAGCGGGCGGTGGTGGTCAGCATGGGCACCGGCACCGCCTTCATCTGGGCGGACAACGCCACCGGGGAGCGGACCCACCTGGGTGGCTCCGGCGTAGGCGGGGGCACCATGGCGGGGCTGTGCTCCCTGCTCTGCGGCGTGCGGAAGTTCGGCCTGCTGCAAAAGCTCAGCAGCGAGGGGGACGTGGGCAAGATCGACCTGAATGTGGGTGACATCACCAAGGGGGGGTACTCCACGCTCCCCGGGGACATCACCGCCGCCAACTTCGGCAACCTCTCCGACGACGCCAGCCACAGCGACCTGGCCGCCGGCGTGGTGAATCTGGTGTTCCAGTCCATCGGCACCTCCGCGGTGTTCGCCTGCCGGGCCAAGCAGTGCGACACCGTGGTCCTCACCGGCTTTATGACCGTGCTGGAGCAGTGCCGTCCCTGCTTCGACCTCTTTACCCGGCTCCAGGGCATCAAGTTCGTCATCCCCGAGAACGCCACCTACGCCACCTCCATCGGCGCGGCACTTGGCTCATTTTCGTGAGGAAGCTCTGGTTTCCTCACGAAAATGAGCCAAACCGAGCGCGGTCTGATAGGTGTTTTTCCGACGTACATGCCGCCGGAGAAGCGATTTTAGTTGATTTGCAGCGCCTGCACCGGAAATTCTGCCGAGGGCCGCAGCGTTAAGGAAACGTGTTCGCGGCACTTGTGCAGGGCCGGAAAATGTGTTTCTCTCCTTTCTCCGCCTGCGGGCGGCGAAATTTTTTGCGCATATTGACGAATTGGCTCTTCCTTTTTCCGCGGATATCCGTTATAATGTCGGAGAATGATCGTTACCGCCCCTATTGAAACTTTCCCACTAATTAAAGGAGGAGTACCCCATGACATTGCGCAGAGACGCCGACCAGATTATCCAGAGTGCCTTGAAAGCCGCCCAGCCGGACACCGCCGTGCGCAAGGCGCTGGCCGAGGCCGATTTCGGCGCCGGCAAGCTGGTGCTGGTGGCCGCCGGCAAGGCCGCCTGGCAGATGGCCAAGACCGCCGTGGACGCCTTGGGCAGCCGCATCAACCACGGCGTGGTGGTCACCAAGTACGACCACAGCAAGGGCCCCTTGGGCGACAGCGTCCAGATCTTCGAGGCCGGCCACCCGGTCCCCGACGAGAACTCCTACAAGGCCACCGAGGCCGCTATTGAGGCCGTCAGCGGCCTCACCGCAGAGGACACGGTGCTCTTCCTCCTCTCCGGCGGCGGCTCCGCCCTCTTTGAGAAGCCCCTGATCCCCACCGCCGACATGGACCGGCTCACCAAGGAGCTTCTGGCCAGCGGCGCGGACATCGTGGAGATGAACACCGTCCGTAAGCGCCTCTCCGCGGTGAAGGGCGGCAAGTTCGCCTCCCTGTGCGCCCCCGCCAAGGTGTTCTCCGTGGTCCTCTCGGACATCATCGGCGACCCCTTGGACATGATCGCCTCCGGCCCCGCCTACCCCGACTCCTCCACCTGTGAGGAGGCGCTGAAGATCGCGAACCGCTACCACCTCACCGTCACCGAGCAGATGAGGACCCTCCTCTCCACGGAGACCCCCAAGTCCCTTGACAACGTGGAGACCCATATCACCGGCAGCGTCCGCCAGCTCTGCATGGCCGCCGAGGAGGCCTGCAAGAGCCTGGGCTATGAGCCGGTGGTCCTCACCGCCAGCCTCTCCTGCACCGCCCGGGACGCCGGCGTGTTCCTCGCCAACATCGCCCAGTACCACGCCGACACCACAAAGAGCCTGGCCTTTATCGCCGGCGGCGAGACCGTGGTCCATCTCACCGGCAAGGGCTTGGGCGGCCGCAATCAGGAGCTGGCCTTAGCCGCCGCGCCGGGGATTGCCGGCGTCAAGGACGCCGCGGTGTTCTCCCTGGGCAGCGACGGCACCGACGGCCCCACCGACGCCGCCGGCGGCTATGTGGACAGCGCCACCGCCGCCGCGCTGAAGGGGCAGGGCATCGACCCCTTCGCCGTGCTGGCGGACAACGACTCCTACCACGCTCTGGAGAAGTGCGAGGGCCTCATCAAGACCGGCGCCACCGGCACCAACGTCAACGACATCTCCGTGCTGCTCATCAAGCGGTAAGCTGTACAGAAAAGAGGACCTGCCATTAGGCGGATACCCATAAGGAAGTAAATAGAATTTCCGGAAAAACCGGCGTGGCGGAGGTCACACCGGTTTTTCTGTCAGTAGTTCCGGTTTGGCAAGTGGAATCCGGATTTTCCCCACATAGGTAAAATAGACTTCAATCGTGACATGTTTCTTCCCGCCGA
>JAAWSV010000069.1 GCA_022801715.1 Oscillospiraceae bacterium | reverse complement strand
ACCGAGAAGCTGGGCCGGCTCTACACCATCAAGGGCAAGAAGAACGAGGAGGTCAAGGAGATCGCCTGCGGCGACATCGGCGCCATCGCCAAGATGGACTATGTCCGCACCGGTGACACCCTGTGCGACCCCAAGAATATTGTAAAACTCTCCCCCGTGACCTTTGCCGAGCCCTGCTACTCCCGGGCCATCGCCCCCAAGACACGGGGTCAGGAGGAGAAGATCGGTACCGGCCTCAACCGCCTCAACGAGGAGGACCCCACCTTTACGGTGGTCAACAACGGCGAGACCCACCAGACCGTGGTCTCCGGCGCCGGCGACATCCAGATCGACGTGCTGGTGAGCAAGCTCAAGGCCCGCTTCGGCGTGGAGGCGGAGCTGGATACCCCCCGTGTGGCCTACCGGGAGAAGATCCGCAAGCAGGTGCGCAAGCAGGGCCGTCACAAGAAGCAGACCGGCGGCAGCGGCCAGTTCGGCGACGTGCATATCGTCTTTGAGCCGCAGGATGAGCAGGAGGACATGATCTTCGCCGAGGAGGTCTTCGGCGGCAGCGTGCCCAAGAACTTCTTCCCCGCCGTTGAGAAGGGTCTGAGAGAGGCCTGCAACCACGGCGTTCTGGCGGGCTATCCCATGGTGTTCCTGAAGGCCACCCTGGTGGACGGCTCCTACCACCCGGTGGACTCCTCGGAAATCGCCTTTAAGACCGCGGCCCAGCTGGCCTACAAGGCCGCTCTGCCCGAGGCGTCCCCTGTGCTCCTTGAGCCCATCGGTGAGCTGAAGGTTACTGTGCCCGACGCCTACATGGGCGACATCATCGGCGATCTCAACAAGCGCCGGGGCCGCGTGATGGGGATGAACCCCACCGGCGACGGCGATCAGGTGGTGGAGGCCGAGGTGCCTATGGCGGAGATGATGACCTACGCCATCGACCTCCGGTCTATGAGCCAGTCCAGAGGTTCCTTCACCTTCCACTTCGTCCGCTACGAGGAGTGCCCGCCTGCGGCGCAGGAGAAGGCTATCGCTGAGGCCAAGGCTCTGGCGGAGGAGTAAGGCGCGACGCGCGGCACGACTCGTCCGCCGCCGGAGCGGCGGTGTAAGCATTTTGGCGAGGCCAAAATCTTACCGCAGGGACCATTTATTTGTCCCTGCGCAGAGTGAGATTCCGGGGTCCCCGCTGGATCTTTGAGCCAGTGGGGTGTGCCCGCCTGCGGCGCAGGAGAAGGCTATCGCCGAGGCCAAGGCTCTGGCGGAGGAGTAAGCGTTTTTGTTCCATGATCACAAAATACCCCGCGGCTCCGCCGCGGGGTATTTGCATAGTAGCTGTGTCATTTTTGGCCCGCAGAGAGAGAAAGAGAGGCTGTGCCCATGAGTGAGCACCACACTGAGACCGATATTCTGCGCCTGATAGCGTCCTTTGCAGTGGTGCTGCTCCACGTGTCCGCCCGGCGGCTGACGTGGGCGGACTGGGAGCTGCTCCCCTGTGCCGTCAACGTCGCCACCCGGTTTGCCGTGCCGCTGTTCGTCATGATCAGCGGCCGGTATATGCTCTCCGCCCCCTGCTCCATCCGGCGGGGGCTGTCCAAGGCCGGCAGGACGGTGGGGGTTATGCTGCTGTGGAGCACGCTGTACCTGCTCTATGCCCTCTGTCAGGGCTGGCGGCCCGCTGGGGCTGGCGCCGTCGTCCTCCGCCTGACAACAGAGCCGATCCACCTGTGGTACTTCTGGGCCATTGCCGCGCTGTACCTCTTTACCCCGGTGCTGTCGGTGTTTGCGGCCAACGCCAACCGCAGGCTGCTGCTCTACGCCGTGGTGCTCACCGGCATCTTCGGGTCCCCCGTCACGCTCCTGCTGCGCGCCGGCCTGTGCCCCCTGCTGTCGCGGATTATGGAGCAGAGCAAGCTGCCCTATGCGATGGGGTTTCTCCACTGCTATCTGCTGGGCCGCTATCTGAGCCTGTCCACACACACACACACACACACGTGCGCCGGTGGAGGACAATCGGTCTCCCCGCGGCGGCGGTTCTATGCTGGGGCGGCGCACTGTGGCTGTCCCAACAGCCGGGTGATTGGAGCGGGGTTGTGCTGAGCTTCTACGCCCCCCACGCGATTCTCGGCGGGGCGGCGGTGTTTGATCGGACTGTCCGCCGGAGCGGGGAGCGCCGCTTTTCCAGAGGGGCCCGGCGGCTCCTCCGTATCGCCGGTGGGGCTACCAGCGGCATCTACGGCCTGCACATGCTGCTGCTGTGGGAGCTGCCGCTGGGCACGCTGCCCATGCTTTTACAGGCGTTGCTTCTCTACGCGGCGAGCTGTACGGTGGTGCTGACGGTTCAGGCCGGGTATCGTGCGCTGCGCCGGGTCCTCTGAATCCTCCCCTCCGCAGGGGGGCTTTTCCCGCCTCCGTGTCCTCCCCAAAAGCCGCCGAATAACCTGCTTCCCTCCGGCAACAATAGAAAAAACTAAAAAAAATGAAAAATCCTCTTGACAGATATAATTCCTACACTATAATAGGAATTGCGAGGTGAGCACCATGAGAGTTTCCACCAAGAGCCGATACGCTCTGTATCTGATGCTGGCGCTGGCCCTCCACGAGGAGCAGAACCTCTCCGTGAAAACCGTCGCCGCCACGGAGGGCATCAGCGAGAAATATTTGGAGCAGGTGATCCCCATCTTGGTACGCAGCGGCTACGTCAAGAGCGTCCGGGGCGCCAAGGGCGGCTACCACCTGACACGTACCCCTGACGACTACACGGTGGGGATGATTCTCCGGGCCGTGGAGGGGGGCATCGCCCCGGTGTCCTGCCTCAACGACGAGGTCAACCGCTGTGAGAAGTGCCGGGAGTGCGTGACCTTGGACCTGTGGGAGCAGGTGGACCGGGCCATCTCCAACGTGGTGGACCATGTGACGCTGGCGGATCTGGTGGATAAGCACCGGCGGATGGAGCGTCGGAGAGGGCTGGACAATTAGGAATTAGGAATTTTTGGAATCTTCAGATAAAAGGAAGTGTCAAGAGATGTTTGTGTATGCGGATAACGCGGCCACTACGGCGGTGAGCAAGACGGCGCTGGAGGCGATGACGAAAGCCTTGGCGGAGACCTATGGGAATCCCTCCAGCCTCCACCGGATGGGGCGGGAGGCGTCGGCGGCGCTGCGGCAGGCCCGGGAGACGATGGCCAGGTGCTTGGGGGCCCAGAGCCGGGAGATCTATTTCACCGGCTGCGGCACCGAGGCGGACAACTGGGCCATCCGGTATGCCGCACAGGCCGGCGCGGCCAAGGGGAAGCGGCATTTGATCTCCACGCCCATTGAGCACCATGCTGTACTCCACACCTTGGAGGCCCTGAAGAAGGAGGGCTTTGAGGTGACGCTGCTGCCGGTGTATGAAAACGGCGTGGTCCGGCTGGAGGATTTGAAAAGCGCCATCCGGGAGGACACCTGTCTGGTGACGGTGATGTATGCCAACAACGAGATCGGGTCTGTGCAGCCCATCAGCGAGATCGGCGCGCTGTGCCACGAGAAGGGCGTGCTGTTCCACACCGACGCGGTGCAGGCGGCGGGGCATCTGCCCATCGACGTGGTAGCCCAGCACATCGACATGCTGTCCCTCTCCGGGCACAAGTTCCACGCGCCCAAGGGTGTGGGGGCGCTGTACTGCCGCAAGGGCATCCCCATCCAGCCCTTTATACAGGGCGGCGGGCAGGAGCGGGGCAAGCGGGCCGGTACCGAGGCCCTGCCCAGCATCATGGCCATGGCGGCGGCCTTGGAGGAGAGCTGTGCCCACCTGGAGGAGAATCGGAAAAAGGTGGAGCACCTGCGGGATAAGCTCATCGCGGGCCTCAGCAAGATCCCCTTCGCCCGGCTCACCGGCGATCCGGTGGACCGGCTGCCCGGCATGGTCAGCTTCTGCTTCGAGGGCATCGAGGGGGAGAGCCTGCTGCTGCGCCTGGACTTGGCGGGGATCTGCGCCAGCTCCGGCAGCGCCTGTACCAGCGGCTCCTTGGACCCCAGCCATGTGCTGCTGGCCATCGGTCTGCCCCACGAGATTGCCCACGGGTCCCTGCGCCTGAGCCTCTGTGAGAGCAACACGGAGGAGGAGATTGATTATATTTTGTCCGAGGTGCCCCAAGTGGTGCGGACCCTGCGGGAGATGAGCCCGGTGTGGGCCCGGATGATGGAGACGAACCCTGACCCCTATAAAGAATAAGAAAGGATGTGGCCTCTATGGCAATGGAATACAGTGAGAAGGTAATGGAGCATTTCGCGCATCCCCACAACGTGGGTGTGCTGGAGGACGCCAACGGCGTGGGCGAGGTGGGCAACGCCAAGTGCGGCGATATTATGAAGATGTACCTGAAGATCGAGGACGACATCATTGTGGATGTGAAGTTTCAGACCTTCGGCTGTGCCTCGGCCATCGCCACCAGCTCCATCGCCACGGATCTGATCAAGGGCCAGCCCATCGGCGAGGCGCTGAAGCTGACCAATCAGGCGGTGGTGGAGGCCCTGGACGGCCTGCCGGCGGTGAAGGTGCACTGCTCCGTGCTGGCGGAGCAGGCCATCAAGGCCGCGCTGGCGGACTACTACAAGCGGCAGGGGATCGAGAATGAGCTTAGCCGCTGCGCAGACTGTCAGGGGTGCTGCGACCATGATCACGGTGTGGCGGAAGAGGATTGAGGAAGCTTTGCGGGGGTGCTGCGGGAGCAGTACCCCCGGTTTTTTGTAGGCGGGAGGCTGGAAAGAGACAACACCCTGTAGGGGCGCGGGGGGCGCTCCTGCAGGGTGTTGTGTTTTAGCGGGGGGAGGCGCGCCGAGGTCGTCGCGCCCTACGAAGAGGGGCGGGGGCGGGTGGAAACTCTTGGTCAGTTTTGCGTCAGGTGCGGTGGAAAACTAACCTAAAGACAAGGATTTTATAGGTACATCCGCAGCTCGCTGCCCACCTGCTGGCCGTTTTTGAAGAACAGTCTGGGGACCCGCTTGCTCACTGCGCAGGTCAGCTCGTAGGGGATGGTTCCCACGGTCTCCGCCAAGAGGTCCACACGCTGGTGGGGGCCGAATACCTCCACCTCGTCGCCCACCGCTACGTCCGGGCGGGCGCTCAGGTCGATCATGCACATATCCATGCAGATCCGCCCCCGCTGGGGGACGAAGTCGCCCTTGACAAACATCCGGATCTGGTTGGACAGGGCGCGGAAAAAGCCGTCGGCGTAGCCAATGGGCAGAACGCCCATCTTGGCCGGGGCCTCCACCTTGTAGGTGCGGCCGTAGCTCACGGTGCGTCCCTCCTCCAAGGGGCGGATGTCGCTGACGGAGGTCTTGAGGGTCATCACCGGCTTCAAGCCCAGCTGCACCGCACCGTTGCCGCAGCCGTAGAGCAGAATCCCCGGGCGGACCATGTCCAGGGCCATCTCGGGGTAGAAGGCGGAGGCGCCGCTGTTGGCGCAGTGGTGGAGGGCGAAGGTATGGCCCCCCTCCTCCACGGCGGCATAGAACCGGCGGAAGAGCTGGTACTGGCCCAAGGTGAAGGCCTTGCAGTCCCCATTCTCCGGCTCATCGGAGACGGCGAAGTGGGTGAAGATGCCCTCCGCCGACAGGTTCGGCAGGGCGCAGACCCGGCGGGCGGCGGCCACGCCCTCGTCAAAGCGGTCGCCGGTGCAGGGGAAGCCAAGGCGGGACATGCCGGTGTCCACCTTGATGTGGACGGTCAGGGTGCCGCCGCACTTCTGCGCGGCCTCGCTGTAGGCAATGGCCGCCCGCTCCCCCGCCGCCGCCTGGGTGATGCGGTGGGCAATGAGCTGGTCCACGTACTCCGGCGGGGTGTAGCCCAGAATCAGAATAGGCGCCTCGATCCCCGCCTTGCGCAGCTCCTTGGCCTCCTCCAGGTTGGATACGGCCAGGTAGCGGACGCCTAACTTCTCCAGCTCCCGGCTGAGGGTGATGGCCCCGTGGCCGTAGGCGTCGGCCTTCACCACACCCACCAAGGGGGCCTTGGTGTGGGCGTGCAGGGTCTCGTAGTTGTGGCGCAGGGCATCCAAGTCAATCTCCGCCCACGTCCGTCGCAGCATCTGTTCCTCCATCATACTCTCCTTCTTTCGTAAAACTTGTAAAGTCTACCCCGTAGACTAAGGTCTCCTCCACAGTGATCTCCCCCCGCACCGGCTGGTTCTCCTCGCTCAGCCACACGGTGTACACCGTCTTGCCGCCGTCCTCGGCGGTGATCTCAAAGGCGGCGCGGAGGCAGGGGATGTCCCATAGGTCCTCCCGGCAGACCTCCAGCAGGTATCCCTCCCCCATGGCCCGCAGCAGGCTGGGCACCGCCCAGAAGGGGGAGAGCTCCGTGCCGGAGCAGACGCCGGCGTCTATGAGAATGTCGTCGTAGCGCAGGCTGAGGGTCTCCCCGTCGAACTCCGCCGACACGCCGGACAGGTCCGCCGGGGCGGTGACGGTGACGGTGGACTTCTCCGGCGCATAAACGCAGGAGAGACCGTAGGTCCGCACCTCGTCGGCGTAGTGACAGGTGAGGGTCACCTCCGCTTGGGCCCGCAGGTCCTGGAAGTCCTCCTGCACCTGCCGGCTCCGCGCCTCCTCCTTCCCCCCGCAGGCGCAGAGCAGCGCCAGCAGGAGGGTCATCATTGGTGCAAAAAGCAGGGCTTTTCGCACGGTTTTCGCTCCTTTTTACAGCTCTAAATTTTTTGTGTCCCACTGCGGGGACGCTCCTATGACAGCAGCTCCCGGATGGCGGCGGGGATGGCCCGCAGGATGTCCGTGGGGGTGATGCCGTAGGCCGTCAGCACCTCCTCGGCCATGTCGCCGCACCGCCCGTGGAGATACACCGCCAGGGAGGCGGCGTCGAAGGGATCGGCCCCTTGGCCGATGAGGGAGAGGATCATTCCCCCCAGAATGTCGCCGCTGCCGCCCTTGGCCAGGGCGTTGGAGCCGGTGGTATTCCGCCGCAGCCATCCCTCCGGGTGGGCGATGATGGTGCCGGGACCTTTGAGCACCACCACGCATCCCAGTTCCGCCGCCAGACGGGCCGCGCCGGCCTCCCGGCCCTCGCTGAGATCGCCGCCTAAACGCTGGAACTCCCCCTCGTGGGGGGTGAGTACCGTGGGGAAGGTGCGGCGCTTCAAGCTATCTATATGCGCCGAGGCGGCATTTAGACCGTCGGCGTCCAGCACAATGGGCATGGCTAAATCGTCCAAGAGGGAGCGCACTGTGTGCCGCAGGCGCAGATCCTCCCCCAGACCAGGGCCCAAGAGGGCCGCGTCGCATCGGGAGAGCTTCTCAACAATATCCTGATACCGGTTGGGCAGGGGGAAGGCCATGGCGGAGTCGCACCGCCCGGCCACCACCGGGTAGGCCTCCAAGGAGGTGCCCAGCATCACCAGCCCGCTGCCGGTGCGGGTGGCGGCCTCCGCGGCAAACACCGGCGCCCCGGTGTACCCGGTGCTGCCCCCGATGACGCAGACCCGGCCAAAGGTCCCCTTGTGTCCCTCCGGCGCGCGCTTAGGCAGCAGCGCCCGGCAGATCCTGACATTCAGATCCTCCATGCTTGTTCCTCTCTCCCGTGAATTTCGATCTTTTCCCCTATTTTACCTCTTTTTTTACCATCTGTAAACGGTGCAGACAGGTTTTTTTCTTCTGCGCAAAAATATCTGCCGCCGGCGGGGGAACTGTTCAATCTATAGATATTTGTGAATGTATTTGTTACATCGGCTTCAGATTTTGATTGAGCCGGTCCACCATCCAAGCGAACCGCCGCTCCCGTCCGGCCTCTGTTTTGGCGTCGAGATAGGCCCGTGTGTAGGTCTTTTGCACGGACAGGGGCATGGCCTGAAAATGGGTGCGGGCGGGTTCGCAGCCCTCCAGCAGCGCGGAGACCAAGGCGAGCTGTTCCTCCGAGACCGCCATGGGGTCCGGCGCGTCCCACTGGCCGTTCCTCTTGGCCTCCTTGATTTTCTCCCGACCGAGGTCGGTCATAAGGCCCCGCTCCTCGAGGTTTTGGACCAGCGCCCTGTTTTTCTTGGACCATTTGCTTTTCTCCCTGCGCAGGGAGAAGTATTTCCGGTAGGTTTTGTCGTCGATGCTCTGAAGCTGCCCGTCAATCCATCCGAAGCAGAGGGCCTCCTCCAGCGCCTCCGCCGCCGTTATGGTCTTGGGCCCGCCGGCTTTGCCGAAGAGGAGCCAGACGCCGGCGCTGGATCGGCAGTGCTGGTGTAGCCACTGGCGGAATTCCTCCCGGCTGGCAAAGGTCAATATGTCGCTCATGCTGTCCCTCCCCTTTAGACTAAGGCCGTGGCTGGTTTCCCCTTGGGATCGAAGTGCCGGCGGTGTTTATCAGATGATTGGCTGGTGTTATATTAGCATATATGCGGGGGGATGTTCAAGGGGGTCTTTTGGGAGGGAGGCGGATCGGAAGAGTTCGGCAGACGGGGGATGGCGCGCCGGGGTCGTCGCGCCCTGTGAGGGGGGGTGACGGACCAGTCCGGTGTCGGCAGGGCAGGCGCACAATGTGCGCCCCTACATCCGGTATATCGACATTGCGGGAAGGTAACTTGGGGTTCTTGGGGGGAGTAAGGGCTGTGCCCCCCTTGTGGGGGCTAAAGCCCGCCTGAGCGGACACCTGAATGTGCTTTTACTGGTATGCCTACAAGAAAGCGAAAAGGGAAAGGATGTGTGAAGGAAAACCGTATGGTTTTCCTTCGCGTTCAATCAACCCGCCGCAGCGACAGATTTCGGCGCTTCGCCGAAATCTGCTGGGTCTGGGGACAAAAGTCCCCAGACCCAGTCGCCCGGGGGCGAACCCCCCGTCCCCTTTTGAAAAAATCCCCTCCCCACTGTCATTTCTCCCCTTTTCCCCCTTGACTTTTTCCCCGCTTTCGTTTATGATAGTCTCGTTTGTAAAGCAGAACAACTTTACACAGGAGGTGGACCCGTGAAGAACCAGACCTACCGCATGACCATGCTGTACGACTTTTACGGGGAACTCCTGACAGAGAGACAGAAGGAGTTCTTCGACCTGTACTACAACGAGGACCTCTCCCTCTCGGAGATTGCCGAGAATACCGGGATCTCCCGTCAGGGGGTCCGGGACGTGATCGTCCGGGCGGAGGGGGTCATGCAGGAGATTGAGGACAAAACCGGCCTGATCCGCCGCTTTGTCGCCATGAAGGACAATTTGGATAAGATCCAGCAGGCGGCGGAGGAACTGCACCTGATCAACTACCGCCAGTACGAGAGCAGCGACATCGACCGGTGTGTCAAAAGAATCACCGAGGCGGTGGCCGCGCTGAAGGAATGAGGAGATAACCTATGGCCTTTGAAGGACTGTCCGAAAAACTGAGCGCCGCCTTTAAGCGCCTGCGGGGCAAGGGCCGGCTCACCGAGGCCGACGTGCGGGAGGCTATGCGGGAGGTGCGCTTGGCCCTCTTGGAGGCCGACGTCAGCTTCAAGGTGGTCAAGGAGTTCGTCGCCTCCGTCACCGAGCGGGCGGTGGGTTCCGACGTGCTGGAGAGCCTGACCCCCGCCCAGCAGATTATCAAGATTGTCAATGAGGAGCTTACCGCCCTGATGGGCGGGGCCAACGCCAAGATCGCCTTCGCCTCCTCCGGCCCCACCGTCATCATGCTGGTGGGCCTCCAGGGCGCGGGTAAGACCACCAACGGCGCCAAGCTGGCCGGGTATCTGAAAAACCGGATGAACAAGCGCCCCCTGCTGGCGGCCTGTGACGTGTACCGTCCCGCCGCCATCGAGCAGCTGAAGGTGGTGGGCGGACAGCTGGGCATCCCCGTCTTTGAGATGGGACAGGCCAACCCGGTGGATATCGCCCAGAAGGCCCTCTCCCACGCCAGAGACCGCGGGTACGACACGGTGCTCTTGGATACCGCCGGCCGGCTCCACATTGATGAGGCGCTGATGGACGAGCTCAAGCGGATCAAGTCCGCCGTCCGGCCGCAGGAGATCCTCTTGGTGGTGGACGCCATGACCGGCCAGGACGCGGTGAATGCCGCCTCCGCCTTTGACGAGGCCCTGGGCATCGACGGCGTGATGCTGACCAAGCTGGACGGCGACGCCCGCGGCGGCGCGGCCCTGAGCATCCGGGCGGCCACGGGGAAGCCCATCAAGTTTGCGGGCACCGGGGAGAAGCTGGACATGATCGAGCTGTTCCACCCGGACCGGATGGCCAGCCGGATCTTGGGCATGGGCGACATGCTCTCCCTCATTGAGAAAGCGGAGCAGAATTTTGATGAGAAGCAGGCGGCTAAATTAGAGGAGAAGATCCGGAAAAACCGCTTTACCCTCAGCGACTATTTGGAGCAGATGCAGCAGCTGAAAAACATGGGGGATCTGAGCCAGATCGCCGGCATGATGCCGGGGAACTTGGGCAAGCAGATGCAGGGGGCCCAGATCGACGAGAAGGTCATGGCCCGCACAGAGGCCATTATCCTCTCCATGACGCCCAAGGAGCGGGAGAATCCGGGGATTCTCAACGCCAGCCGCAAGCGCCGCATCGCCGCCGGCTGCGGCCTGGAGGTGGTGGATGTGAACCGGCTCCTCAAGCAGTTTGAGATGATGCAGCAGCTCACCAAGCAGCTCAGCAAGGGGAAGCTCCCCAAGGGGATGGGCGGCTTCGGCGGCGGCATGAGCCGGATGCACGGCTTCGGCCGGAAGAAGCGGCTGAAATAACAGAGATTTGTCAATAAGTGCCTTGGCATTTATGATAAAAAAGTTACCTATTTTAACATTATTGGAGGACAAGAGACATGGTTAAGATCAGACTGCGCCGTATGGGCGCAAAGAAGGCCCCCTTCTACCGCGTGGTGGTGGCGGACAGCCGCTTCCCCCGTGACGGCCGCTTCATTGAGGAGATTGGCACCTACAACCCCTGCGTCTCCCCCGCGGAGATCAAGATTGACGCCGACCGGGCCAAGGAGTGGATCAAGAGCGGCGCTCAGCCCACCGACACGGTCCGTGCTCTGCTGAAGAAAGTTGACGTTCTGTAATGGGACCGTTAGAGGGCAACAGCATGAAGGACTTGCTGCTCTACATCGCCAGAAATCTTGTGGAGAACCCGGACGCCGTGTCTGTGACGGAGACGGAGAACGGGGATGAGCTGACGCTGGAGCTGCGTGTCGCCCCGGAGGATATGGTGGAGATACGGACAATCTTTTTGTCCCCATTTTATGCGATGCTATCAGGACGACGGGGATTGACGTACGATGTTCCACGAATGAGTTCTGGAACTCGGA